>CAINCZ010000116.1 GCA_903847195.1 uncultured Acidobacteriota bacterium
AACTCTCGTTTGAAACCTGTCGCGCCTCCGACGGGTAGAAGGAGACGCTCGCCTCCCCTTGCTCGAAAGCAAGTGAGGCTCTTACCTTGTGAGAATGCTCGGACTCCAATGCTCCGCGCGTTCTCACGACTGGCACGTTCATGCAATTTGTCAAAGAGCTGATTCGGATTCCGCCTAAGCGGGCCGGTCAGCAGCACAGCAGTACAGCTTGATCTGCCGTGCGAACTTTTCGGACTCGTTGATTGTCGCGCTGAGTCTCGCGCTATCGAGGTCTCTACCCGGAACTACCGAGGAGTTCGAATCAGGCAGCTTGCTATCGCTTGCTTGCCTTAAAGCTCCGTGGCCGGAGCAACTTCAATACTTTTGGATGTATCCAAGAAGCGAACGATTCAGCTTCCAGATCATCCTCAGCATTTATATCAAGAAACCCCGCACCGGTCAAATCCACTTGCCGGCGGCAATCTTAACCTCACTTGCCTTGCCGCTTAACCTTTGCGGCTTCAACTGTTATATCAACGTGCCGCGGAAAAGGTCAAGGGAGTGTTACAGAAAAGTTCGGTTCGCGCCGCAACGCTGCGGCTGCAATATAAGGTGCACTTAAATGAGATGAATTCAGGGGCATGGTAGCCTTGTTCTTCCGTGGCGCAAGGGAAGCAGAATCCCGGCGTTGCGGCACCTCTAATTGGCAGCAATGGTCGAGGCCGACAGATGATCCGCGACGAAGCTCCGCAGAACGCCAACCTGGCTGCGCTCTCCGTCTCCGATCTCTGTAAGAGCTATGGGGCGAAGACGGCGGTCGACTGCATTAACTTTGTCGTGCGCCCGCGCGAGATTGTCGGCCTCCTGGGTCCGAATGGCGCCGGCAAGACAACGACGATCAACATGGTGCTCGGCGTTCTCGAGCCCACTTCCGGCAGCATTGAGATCCAGGGGGTTGATCTGCATGCGCAGCGTTCGCGCGCGTTGGCGGCAACCAACTTTGCCGCCGTTTATGCGCCCTTGCCCGGCAATCTGACGGTGCAGGAGAACCTGCGTGTTTTCGCGATGATCTACGGCGTGAAGAAGGTTTCACAGCGGATCGCCGAGGTGCTGCACGATTTCGACCTGGAGAAGTTTCGCAACGTAAAGTGCGGAGTACTTTCTTCCGGCGAGCAGACGCGCGCCTGCCTGGCCAAGGCCATGTTGAACGATCCCAAACTGTTGTTGCTGGATGAACCAACGGCATCACTTGATCCGGCAACGGCGAAGGAGATCCGAGCGCGCATTCGTGATTTCGCACGGAATGGGACCGGCGGCGTGCTGTGGACCTCGCACAATATGTACGAGGTCGAGGAAGTCTGCGACCGCGTCCTGTTTCTTTCCCGCGGCCGCATCCTGCTGGAGGGCGATCCCCGCAGCTTGCCGGCCGAGCATGGTAAACAGACGCTGGAAGAGTTGTTCATCACCGTCGCGCGTGAGCCCCTCACGCTGGAGTCGTAGCGAATGTACCTGCCTCGCGTCGCCGCCATCGTGCTGCGCCAGTTCTACCTGATTCGCGGCAGCATCTCGCGCGTGATGCCAATTTTTATCTGGGCCGCCGTGGACATGGTGCTCTGGGGCTTCATGAGCCGCTATCTGAACGGCGTGCTGTCCACTTTCAACTTCGTCTCCACGCTGCTCGGGGCCGTGCTGATGTGGGACTTCTGTGCGCGGGTAATGCAGGGCGTGACTCTGGCATTTTTTGAGGACGTCTGGTCGCGCAACTTCCTGAACTTCTTCGCCACGCCGCTCACGATCTCCGAGTACCTCGGGGGACTCGTGCTGTCCAGCATCGGCAGCAGTGCGCTCGGAGTGGTGGCGATGCTGGGGCTGGCGATGGGGGTGTTTGGCCTGTCGTTCTTCGCCTACGGGCTGATGCTGGTCCCCTTTTTCCTGGTGCTGTTCCTGTTCGGCATCGCCCTGGGCATCGCTGCTGCCGGAATGGTATTGCGGCTTGGTCCGGCTTCCGAGTGGTTCGTGTGGCCCGTGCCCGCTCTGCTTGCGCCGTTTGCCGGTGTGTTCTATCCGCTATCGACTCTCCCTGGGTGGATGCGTGGATTCTCGCGGCTGCTTCCGCCTGCGTATGTCTTTGAGCAGATGCGCGCCATCCTGCTGCAGCAGCCAGCCTCGCTCGGCGCCTTGGCGATTGCCTTTGCGCTGGCGATGGTTTATGTGATGCTGGCGTGCTGGTTCTTCGCCCTCATGTACCGCCACGCGGTCCGTACCGGGTTGATCGCGCGCTACAGCGCCGAGAGCGTGAGCTAGGCAGTCAGGCTGCTCGGCTAGAGATCGCAAAGCTCCGCCAGGCGTGCCTGCATGGCGCGCGCCCGTTCCGCAAGACTCCTGCCGAGCGGCGCCAGCGTATGCGGCGGGCTACTTACGACCAGCCTTTCGATTCGTGACTTGATTGCCATGCGCGCGTAGAAGAAGCGCCAGCGCTGCGCGTTAATTTGCGCGGCGAACCAGAGCAACTCTGATTCACCCATCGCGAACCTGGGCCGCAGAATCCGCACCGCGCTCCCGCCATTGCCGCGTGCTACAAACGGCCACGGCTGCACCCCGGTTTGCCCGAAGGCAGTTACCGTGATGCCGCCGCAGTTGAAAACATCCTCGGGCGGTGCGTCCACGAGGCGCACAATGCTGTTCGTCAAACCGCTGCTGGAGACATAAGCGATAGCTCCGGCGGGATAATGGCGTTCCCCAGCCGAGCGGCCATTCGCTATTTCGAAGAAATCGCCCAGCGCCGCCGAGCGCCCCAGTGGCAGCGGCGGAAGCTGCTGCCACTGATTACCGAAGCCCGCCAGCACGGTTTCCGATAATTCGGGACGGTCCGCCACCGCCCCCAACATCGCTGCCAACACCGACTTCTGCTCGGCGGCAACGGCGACTCCGTCCATATGCGACTGCGGCAGCCATTCGTGCGGGCTCCATTCGGCTCCATTCTGCAACTGCACTCCGGTTATGGTGGCCGCCAGATTGGAAACGAAGGTACGCCCCGCAAACGTTGCTGCGAAGCAGTGCGCCACCTCAGGCAACTCGCAGCCGATGCGTTCCACGCGCCGATTCTTGAGTTTCTCAAAGCCATCGTTGACCACGCGCGCCATCATTACCAGGGCTTGAGGGCGCTGCGGCGTGTGGGCTTCGGCGAGCAGGATAGCGGCCGGAGCCGAGGTCGGATAAAAGACATCGTCCGGCACGGCGATCACCGCCAGCACCGAGTGGTGCCGCAAAAAAGTCGCGCGCCAGGCGGCATGCTCCTCGTCGGCGAAGATGCCCGCCTTCACCAGCACGGTGCATCGCCCGCCGGGCGCGAGCGCTTCCATGGAGGCGTCGATGAAGTTCCGCTCCGGTTCGCTGCCCTGCGAAAACGGGGGATTCAGAAAGGCCCGGGTGAAGCGCCGCCGCACGGCCCCGCGGTTGGCCGCGTCGAGACAGTTGCCGGGACGAATTTCTGCGGGAGCCGTGTCTGCTGCGACTGTGTTCAGCAAAGCCAGCGCCCAGACCGTCGGATTGGTGTCGAAGCCGGCGAGCATGGGGCCCGTGATCTTCGCCGTGGAAATGGGTTGGCCTGCTGCTCGCCCGGAAGCGACTGGCTGTTCAACCTGCCGCGCTTGCGCGCGCGCGGCGACAAGGAAGCTCCCCGTACCACAGGCAACGTCGATCACCCGGTCCTGCGCGGTTACACCCGCCAACTCAGCGCAGAAGTGCGCGATGTGCCGCGGCGTGAAGACAATGCCGAGCGCATTGTTGTCGTAGCCGTAGTGCAGGAACGCCTCATAGAAAACGGAAAATGCATCGGCTCCGCCCGACGCGGGATGCCCAGTCCAGTTTGAGAGCAACGAGGCAATGCGCCCGAGGTGCGGCAGCATTCCGGAAAAATTGGCGTCGAGCCGCAACACGTTTCTGAGCTTCTGCCTTACTGCCGGGGCGAATGGAAGCCGTCCGATCGCCTGCGCGACGCGCTGGTTGAGTTGCGGCAGGCCGATCCTGGGCGGGTCCGAAAGCACACCTTCGCGCAAGACCAACAGCAATGCGGCAACCGCCTTCACCCGCAGCGGAGCATCCACCTTGGCCTCGCAGAGGATGCGGCTGATCTCCACGGCAGCATCGTGGACCGTAACGGTTTTGGGCAAACTCGCGGTGCCAGTCTGGCTCATTTCTTGATCAGTGCAGCAGACACAGGAATCAACTTCAGCTTTCCATCTTGCACCGGAACGCGCAATTTGCAAGCGTGGCAAAGCCAGGGGCGCAAAAAGACCTCGCCCGGGAGCGAGGTCAGAGGGAGACAGCATCAGGAGAGAGCCACAACTGCGAAAATCGAAGCGTCAAATACGCAGACGGGAACGCATGCTCTCGGCCAACTCGCACACGGTGCGCAACTTGGCCTGGGTGTCATCGGGTAGGGTGCTGGCCTGCAATGCCAACTGCGAGGACAGAAGAATTCCTGTCACAGCATTGCGAAGTTCGTTGCGCAGCGTCGCTGCTGCCGCCAGTCCGGCGATGGCCTGCTCGGCTTCGCGCCGGGCGAGCGCCATGCGAACCTCGCGGACCAGACGCTCCAGCGAACTGAGTGCGAGATTCACGTAGACCGGCGTTGCCGTGCCGAAGTGATGGGCGAGCGCTTCCAGCGCCGCCGGATCCGAATCCACAAGGTTTTGATCAAGAATGACCGCCGAGAAATCCTTCTGTCGCAAGCGCGACAGCGCGGCGCGCGTGGTGCCCGCGCCCTCCAGTTGATCGCCGAAGGCCTTCCTTAGGGCCGCCATGCATTCCTGACCGCGTGCCGACGAGGTGACAAGTAGTAGCGCCATGCCTTGTTTAATTGCAAGCGAGTGGCCAAAAGCATGGCTCAATAAAATCAGCGGGTTAGCGGCGATACTGGCTCGCCGCCTTCCCGCTTTGGAACTTCAGGGCCGAACCGCAGTTCAGTTATGGGCTGCGTACTCCTTGAGCTTGCGGTAGAGCGTCGTCTTGCCGATGCCGAGCAGCTCCGCAGCCAGCAACTTGTCGCCGTTCAACTGCTCAATCGTGCTCAGGATTGCCTGCTTCTCCAATTCGGCCAGCGGAACAATGCGCGGGCCGCTCGGCACGCCGCGCGGGCCCTGCACCTGCGAGTTCTGCACGGCTGAGGAAAGATCGGAAGTATGCAGCAGGGGACCGGAACTCATCGTGCACGCGCGTTCGAGGCAGTTTTCGAGTTCGCGCACGTTGCCCGGCCAGTCGTAGCCCAGGATCGCCTTCATGGCTTCGTCCGTCAGCGAGTACTGAGCGTTATTGGACCGGCCCAGCCGCTCCAGAATGTGCTGTGCCAGCAGCGGGATATCCTGCCGGCGCTCTCTGAGCGGGGGGATGCGCAGGGTCAAGACATTGAGGCGGAAGTAGAGGTCGCGGCGGAACTTGCCTTCTGCGACGGCCACTTCCAGGTCACGATTTGTGGCGGCGAGAATGCGGACGTTGATCGGCACGCGCTTGGTGCTGCCTACAGGCCGGATTTCATGCTCCTGGATGGCGCGCAGCAGCTTGGCCTGCAGGTCTACCGGCAACTCGCCGACCTCGTCGAGGAAGACGGTGCCGCCATCGGCGATTGCCAGCAGTCCGTCCTTGGCCTTCTGCGCGCCGGTAAAGGCTCCTTTCACATGGCCGAACAACTCGCTCTCGATCAGCGTCGGCACCAGCGATCCGCAATCGACCGGGATAAACGGCTTGTCCTTGAACGCGCCGGAGAAGTGAATCGAGCGCGCGACCAGTTCCTTGCCCGTGCCGCTTTCGCCGAGGATCAGGACCGGGTGGGTGCTCTGCGCCGCCTTGGCGATGATGCGGTAGAGGCGCTCCATCTCGGGAGAGCGGCCCACGATGGCGCCAAAGCCCTGCTTGGAACGCATCCGCTCGCGCAACGCCCGCCGCTCGGCGGCGTTCTTGACCTCGTCCGCCACGCGCTCGAGAACCGCCTTCAACTCGTCCAGCGTGAACGGCTTGGTCAGATATTCGTATGCGCCAAGCTTCATCGCCTGCACGGCCGAGTGCACGGTGGCGTAACCGGTGATGATGATGACGAAGGCCTCGGGCCGGCGCTCCTTGACTTCGCGCAGCGCCTCCAGACCGCCCGCGCCAGGCAGCTTCAGGTCGAGCAGCACCACATCCATGGGCTGCGTCTCCAGCATCTTGTACGCGTGCTCGGCGCTGTCGGCCGTGTAGGCGTTATACCCCACCGCCTGCGCCGCCTCGCGGCAACCTTCGCGGATCGCCCGCTCGTCATCGACAATGAGTAGATTAGCTACGGCGGACTCCCGCGGTTGCATGACTGTTACTACCCCGGCTGCCTGCATAATGCCTCCTTACCTTCGGTTCGGCAGGATGAATAACCTAACCCGGCAATCAATCCGCCGGACAAATTCTTTAGTCCTTGCTTGGGCCCCCTCGTGGAACCGCTGCCGCTGATGCGGCAGGCAGCACCACCTGAACTCTTGTCCCATGCCCGGGCGCACTCTCCATAGCCACGCTTCCGCCGTGGTGAGCCACGATGGAGTGCACGATGGCGAGCCCGAGCCCGATCCCCCCAGAACCTTTGGTGGTAAAGAACGGCAAAAAAGCCGAAGCCAGTGCGGCCTTGTCCATACCGCAACCCGTGTCGGCCAAGCTGATAACGATGTGGCGTCCGGAATGGAGGGGGGCGCCGATGCCCGACCACTGCTTTGCCTCGTCTGCGCTGACCTGCCAAGCCCGTGTCTCGATCGTCAGCCGCCCGCCCTGCGGCATGGCATCCCGCGCATTGACGGCCAGATTCAGGATCACCCTCTCCATTTGCCGGGGATCGGCATGAATCCGCGCCGACGGGGTATGAGCGCGAACGACCAACTCCACCCGCTCGCCGCACACGTGCTCGAGCAGATGGCTCATCTCCCGGAGCATGCGATCGGCGCATAAGATCACCGGTTCGGTGCGCCGCGTACCGGGCATCAACTGCCGCACCAGATCAATCCCGCGCATGGAAGTGGAATGAATCTCTCGTGCGTAACGCTGCTGGACTGCCGAGAGCGGCTCCGTGCGCAGCAGGAGGTCGCTCAGAAGGCCGACCGCCGAAAGCAGATTCCGGACGTCATGTGCCAGTCCAGCCGTCAATTCCTCGGGCGCTTCGGGCCAGGTGACCGATTTTGACGCCGGCGCGATCATGGCCTCCCGATTCAAACCAGCAACCGCGCCAGCGACCGGTGCGCCAGCGTTCACCGTGGGCGACTCTTCAGGCAGACTGCCATGGGAAACCAATTTGAAACGGCCGCACTCAGTCCTTTGGCGAACGCCATCGGCTTTCGTCCCAAGCTTGTTCCGACCACGCTTTTCGGGAAGCGGAGCGACAATCACCTGCTCCTCGACTTCCGATTGCGTCCGGTCGTGCTCGGTCAACAAAGGCATACGGCACTGGTCCAGTCAGTCGTTTCGGTCCGGGAATGTGCCAACTCGGGCCAACTACAGCAGCAGAATACGTCATGCCATTTTGGAATTAAAGGACTATCTATCTGTTTTTGAAAGAGTTTCTTGCTGGCGCACAAGCGGATTAGAGGGCACAGCAGAACCGTCGAGGTAGTCGTTCCCAATGCAGGAAGGGTAGTCTTTTTCGATATTTGAAGAGTTTTTCAAATTGGAAGTGAGCCTTGGATGCCCGCGGTGTCCTCGTGAGAGCATGGGGCGGCGAATAGGGAATATGCTCCAGATGATATTGAAAATCGATTTCATCAGTCAATTGGGTTCCAGTCTGAATCTCCTGTGCTGCTTCGGCCCGATACGGCACACGTCCCGCTCACGGGTGATCGGTGTGCCACCGTTTCGGAATTTCAAGCCGGTTCAGATGGGGAGCGCTCAACCAAGGTGCCGCGGCTTGGTCAGCGGGAATGTCCGGTGCTGCTCCGGGGCAAAGCAGATGTCCCTCTTACCGGTTGCTGCGCCGTTCCCATTCCTGCGCCGGCACCCATCGCGCTGTGCCGATAATGGCACCATTGCCGCCGCCTGCCAAAGCGGATTACAGGCAGGAAAAAGGCCGCCCTGTCAGGCGGCCTTCCTCATTTGAAATAATCGCGCCTTATTTGTTCTTACCTGGCCCCGCCGGGAATCGGTGCCACCGGCTCATTCTCAGAGATGACACCATCAAAGGTCGTGGCCGCCAGCAGGCGATGGTGAGCAAAGGCCAAACCGCGAACCCCGAAGCCTGACTCGGTGAGCTGCCATGACTCTCCCTGGTCGCGGCTGGCATACAGGTCCCCGTTCTGCGAAACGGCGAATAACCGGCGAGTCTCAGGCTGATACACCACGCGCGCAATGTAGCGGGAGGGCAAACCGGCCAGAACGTGGAGCCAAGACGCTCCGCCGTCATCGGTGCGCAACGCACCCTCGCGCGTGGCCAGCCAGAACGTGTCCTTATCGATAATCGCACCGCCGTGCACCCCGGTCACATAATCGGGCAGCTTAAGCGCGGTCCAGGTCGTGCCGTCGTCGCGGGAAAGCAGTGTCGCCTGATTGCCGACCGCGAGCACCAGTTCTCCCGCAGCCGTCAGCGAAGTGAATCCGCGCTGGCCCTCGACCTGGCCGCCGCGCCAGGTCTTGCCGGCATCGATGGAATGATAAAGCCCGGTGGAGGTAGCGGCGAACCACTTGTGCGCCTTCGTGTGTACCTCGTTGACGACCGCACGCAGCTCAGACTTGACGAGCTCCACCCGCGGACCAAGTGGCTTCTTTACCTTTTGCCCGCGTACGACCTTGGGCGGGGGAACGGTCCTTTCCGTGACGACGGTGCTGGCGGGATGCCATACGTGCATTCCCTTATCCAGCATGTAGACGCCCTGGTTTGTGCCGGCGACGAGCGCCCCGGCTTCCGACTGCGCCAGGGTGAAAACGTCGTGCCCGGCGAGGCCGCTGCTCAACTGCGTCCACCCCTGCCCGCCGTCGCGCGAGACGAATACGCCACCGAACTCCTTGTCATTCAAGAGCCCGGCATAAAGCGTGCGCGGGTCACCGCGGTCCACCACGACGCTGGAAACATAACGATGGGCGAAGCCGCGGTTGGAAGCGGCAAAAGTGCGTCCGCCATCGTTGCTGGCCAGCACGCCGCCGCGATCACTGGCGATCAGCACTCGCGAGGGCCGGCGCGGGTCAATCAGGACGTCGTTCACGATTACGTTGCTGGCGGTGATGCGTCGCCAAATCTTGCCCGCGTCATTGGTAACCCACAGGCCTTCCGTGGTTCCCGCATAGACGGTCGCCGGAGTCTTCGGGTCCTGCTTCAGCACCCGGGTGCGGCGCGCCGAGAAGGGAATGCCCTGCACCTTGCGGAACAACTCGGCCGCATTCTCGCTCTTGTAAATGCCGGAGCAGGCGCTCAGGTATACGTTTCGCGTGTTGCTGTAATCGACGATGATCGAGAACACGTCGGAGTCGTCGATTACGCCCTGCTTGATCGGGCGCCAGTTCAGGCCGCCATCGGAGGTCTTCCACGCCAGGTGCCAGGTGCCGGCGTAGATCACGGCGGGGTCCTTCGGATCAATGGCGATCGATTCGATGTTCTTGATCTCGCGGTGTCCCGCCGGAGAAATCAGTTGGAAGGTGTTGCCGCCGTCGGTCGAGCGGAAGACTCCGTCCAGCGCGCCGACGACGACGGTGCGCGGGTCCGAGGGCGCCAGCATCATGGCGCGTATGGACTTACCCTTCATGGCGGGCAGCGCCTGCCAGGTCTTGCCGCCATCGCTGGAGCGGAACAAGCCGCCGTTCTCGCGCTCGATGTTCGCGTCCCACGCGGCCACAAACATGGTGCCCGTCCGCGGATCGATCTCCATGTTATCGAGCACGAAGTTGTAGCCTTCGCCCAGACGGGCGAAGCGTGCCCAACTGCCGCCGTTGTCCTTTGACAGGTATAGCTGTCCAGCACTGGTGCCAATAAAAATGCGGTCAGGATTCGCCGGGTCGTAGGTGAGGCTGCGCACATCGCCGCCATCGGGGCCGAGCGGTATCCACTGGGCCAGCCCGGAGTTGCAGAAAACGGCCAATATAAGAAGAACCAGCAACGCACGCGATACGGTGCGTATGATCTGCGTCATGAAGGAACCACCCTGCGGGAGAATCAGTCCACGGGTATTATGCCTCTTTCCCGCCGTGTTGTGCCCGCCTTTTCGGGCGGCTACTTACGTCCGGAGGGCATGGCTATTCGTTATCTTGGAGCGGGGCAGCGCCCGTGGCCGGATGGCCTGAGCGAGGAGCAGAAAACGGCCAGTCCCGGTTCCGGTAAGCCCGGATCAGGTAGACCAGCGATCCTGCCAGCAGGATCACGATGGCCAGGCGAATCTCACGCATGAAGCCGCGCCGTGAGAGAAGAACAAAGATGAAGCCGGCGATTGCCGCCAGTACCGGCACCGGGTACAGCCACATGCGAAACGGACGCTCGGACTGCGGCGTTCGCGCGCGCCACCACAACAGTCCGGCTGACTGCAACAGGAACTGCAACAGGATCCGGATCACCACCAGTGCCGCGATCACATCCGCCAGCCGCAGCAGGCAAAACGCGCAGGCGACAAGCCCCAGCGCGAGCAGGGAAACATGCGGGAACCGGTGCCGCTGGTGTACTCGCGCAAACGCCCGGAAGTAGTTGCCGTCAGTGGCCGCGGCATACGGCACCCGCGAATAGCCGAGCAGCAGCGAAAAGATCGAGGCGAAGGCGGTCCACATCACCAGCAGCGCGGCCAGGTTCCCGGCCCAGCGTCCGTAGACGCGCTCCATGAGCAGAGAGACCACGTACATGCGCTCGCCGGACCGCGCCGACGCTGCCAGCTCCTGCCAGGGAAGCACGCCCAGCATGGCGATGTTCATGACGATGTAGAGAACGGCCACCAGCAGGATCGACAGCAGCAGCGCCCGAGGAATGTTGCGCGCCGGCTCCTTGACCTCGCCGCCCAGAAAGCAAACGTTGTAGTAGCCCCAGTAGTCGTAGGTGGCCACCAGCATGGCCGCGCCGAGTCCGAGGAAGAAATTGCCGGAGAGCTGAAATGCGCCAGCAGGCAGCGTGAAGGCGCGGGCCGAGTTGAAGTGCGAAAGCCCGGCCACAATCACCCAGAGGATCGTGCCCATCACGCCCACCCAGAGCAATCCGGAGAGCCGGGCGATGCCCTCGATTCGCCGGTACAGCAGCGCAACTGCCGCCAGACAAGCTGCCATGGCGACCAGCGTCGCGCCGGTGACGACCACGTGCAACTCGACTTTGCCGAGTACCGGCAGTTGCAACAGAAGCTGGTGGGAAAGAAACTCGCGCCCCAGGCTCGGCCACAGATAAGCGGCATACTGCGCCAGGCCGATGCATCCTGAGGCGATCGAAAGCGGGGCGCTGAAGGAGAGCTGCCAGATAAAGAGGAAGGAAACCATGCGGCCCAGCGAATGCCGGCCGTAGAGTTCGCCCAGGTAGCGATACGATCCGCCGGAGCCGGGCATGGCCGCGCCCAACTCGGCCCAGATCAGGCCGTCGCAGGCGGCAAACAGTGCGCCCACCACCCAGCCGATCATCGCCTGCGGCCCGCCCATCGCGCCGATGATCAGCGGCATGGTGATGAACGGTCCCACGCCGATCATGTCGATCATGTTCAGCGCGGTGGCGCCGCGCAGAGTCAGGCCGCGCACCAGCGGCGAAGATTCTTCGCTTGCGCTGCTCGCCGGGCGTGGATTGGGCTCGTGCATTGTGGCGGTTGCGGCGTTACTTCGCGGGAAGTCCGTCATGCCCGGCGCTCACCAGGTTCACAAACAGGCGGATTGCTCCGGGGACGCCGGCGGGCAACTGACGAAAGAAGCTGTAGCCGGTATAGATATAGGTCCCTTTGCCGAAGCGCGCCTGCAGGAGTCCGCCGGAGAGCGGCGACTCGCCGGGATCGTGCGACTCCAGCAGCGGCTGGAAGTGCGAGTCCCACCGCGCCATGAAATACAAGCCGCGCTCCTGCACCCAGCCCCGGAAGTCCGATGCGCTGATGCGATTGGGATACCGCAGCACGGGAGCATCCGGGGAGGGCATGGTCACCGGAGCGTCCTCATCCGTTACGCGCTCGCGTCCCAGCTCCGCACTGAAGGGAGTGAAGTTGCCGGCGTTGAACTCAGCCGTGCCGCTGTTGTACTGCACGACGAGCGTGCCGCCGGCCGAAACGTAATCGAGCAACCTGCGGTTGGCACGGCGCACGGCCTCGCGCGTGTCGTAGGCGCGGATGCCGAGCACGATGGTTCCGTAAGTGTCGAGTTTGCCGCCCGCCAGTTCGGCGTCGTCAATGAGCTTCAGGTCAAGGCCGAGCTGCGAGAGTATCTGCGGAATGTCGTCGCCCGAGCCCATCACGTACCCGACCTTCAGGCCCAGGGGCAGCTTCACGTCCACCGTGCTGACTTTGATGCTGGCGGGCGCGTAATAAAAGGTGGAGCCAAGATCGGGACGGGTGATGAGCGTATATCCCTCGCTGTAGCGGACGCCATCGTGCTGCGCCGCGCCGCTGACTGCGTACTCACCATCCGGCATCCGCTGCGGCGGAGCAATCTCAAAGCCGCAGTTGACCGGCTTTCCCATCGTGGCAGTTATGGCCTGCGGACACGAAGAGCCGGTAGTCCTGGGCGCGGTCTTCCAGTCCCGCGGCGAGGCCGCTTCCAACGTGAACCGCGAGCCTGCGGCGAGGTTCGCAGCCGCGGCAACTTCGGCGGTAAACGGCGCAGGTTCGCTGGCCTTGACAATGCGCGTTGCGGGCGAAGCCGCGACCGAGAATTTGGGGCCTAGTACTAAAGGACGCCGTGCGTTGGAACCGTCTTCCTGCAGGAAGCGAACCTCGACCGGCGCCTCGATGCGGCCCTCGTGTCCGGCGAAATTGTAAGTCAGGGTCGCCGTGAGCACGGGTGGGGGAAGAGGCAGCACGGCGCAGGCATCGTTCTCCACGGCATACACGGTCTGCCGCTCGTCCCTTCTCGAATAGCAGGGGCGCGCGTACGGAGCGTTGCCTGGAACTGTAACCGCGAAGTGCACCTGCGGCCATGGCCAGCGCGCAGCCTCCAGTTGCGAGATCTTCCAGCCCGGCGCCGCGCGCAGGGCGAACTGCCCGCGCTTTAACTCTGGCGGTGCGGAGTCGACACTGACTCTGACCGTGAACGTAGCACCGCGCACTGCCATGAAGCCACCGGGAATGCTCCCGGGTTGCTCCACGGTCGCCTGCATCGAGAGTCCCACGGCGAGTCCGGCGGCTTGCGCAAACTGGTCGCGTTTGGTGGCCAGCTGCGCCTTAAGCTCGACTCTCTGCGGAGGCGGCAGGGCGATGTCCGGCCCGGACAGCCGTGCCAGCAGTCCGAGGCAGGCTTCGTAGCCGTCCAGCAGCGGAGCGGCCGAGTCTTCCATCTTCGCCGCAGCTGTCGCCTGTTCCACATCCTTTTGTATGCGCGTCAACTCGCGTCGCAGCTCAGGGAATCGGCTCTCGTCGCTGCCCAGGCGCGCGGCCAAGCCGACGAGCGTCGTATCGATGCCATCGTAAAAGTCCTGCTCGCGTTCCCGCCGCTGCGGCAGCACGGTTTCGATCAGCTTGTAATAGCCGAAGCGCGGACCCTTTGGGATGCTCCAGGAACCGGCTCCCTGCGATAACTGATGCTTCAAGCCCTGCATGGCGAACTGCGCGTAGGAGGTCCCAAGCAACGCATCGTCCACGCCGGTGTTGAGTTGCAGCGTGTACGCATCCGGCGACAGCGGCGTTGAAGACACCGGGGAACGCAGGTTGCCGATGTATAGCTTTTTCACCTGCCACGGCAGCAGGCCTTCTTCAATTTGTTCGGGGAAGCGCGCCGGGTCGGCGGCTGCCTGAAACGCCTCGCGCGTGAGGATTCCCGATGCCTGGTGGTGTCCATGCCCATCCTGCGCCGTGCCGCGAAAACGCGACACCAGAACGTCGGGCCGGTAGGTGCGGATCACGCGCACCATGTCGCCGAGCGCGGCTTCGTGTCCCTGCCATTTTCCAAACGTCTCGGCTGCGGTCTTGGAGAATCCGAAATCTGCCACCCGCGTGAAGCGCTGCTCGACGCCGTAGTAGCGGTCGGCGGCCAGCAACTCGAGCGTGCGCAGTGCGCCGAGCGAGTCGAGCAGAGTGCCGCCCATGCGGTTCTGTCCGCCCTCGCCGCGCGTGAGCGTCAGCAGCAGCACCTGGGCGCCTTTGCCGCGTGCCTCGAGCGTCAGCATTGCGCCGTCTTCATCGTCCGGATGCGCGGTCGTGTGCATCAGTCGCGCGGTGGTAGCCAATTGCCTCAACAACTCACGGAACTGAAACTCGCGCGAATCCAGCAACTCCGACGCAAACACGGGGGCAGCGCATAGCGCTATGAGCAACAGAACCGCTGTCACCCTAAACAACGTTATGGCGGATTTAGTGAAGGGTAGGCGTTGGCGCAAAGGCGCGAATCTCGTGGGCAGAACGGGTTTGCAGGATGAACGCGGGTTCAAGTTCACGAGCTACGATACCATGCACGACCAGGCGGGCTGCCCCGGCGGGTGAGCCTGCCCGCTACTTAGCGGCAGGGAGTGAGGAGTTTTGTCGGTCAATGACGGTTAAGTCATTTATTTTGTATTACCTGAGTGGATTAAACGAGAAAAGCGGCGAAAATGGGCGACTTTGGGCATCCAGCCCCTGCCGATTTACCACATTTTCCTGCACGCTTATTTTGACAACTTGTTAAAAAAAAAGCATACTTGCTGCTCGCTGTTTGCGGATCGGGGTGCAACTCCGGAAGGCAAATGTGATTCTGTCCACTCGTAAGCACTGCTCCGGTCGGAAGAAAAGCGGCCAGGGCCGCGCATTTCACTAACCACCCATTCACCAGCGGGCCATGTATTGCGCATCGGTCGAGGCAGCTGCAGGACCAGTTCCATCACGCCTGGACCACTCCAGTGATCGGCATTAGCACGGTAATAAGCAGAAGGAAAACGCGTGAAGAAGATTTTCGTTGGTAACTTCGCATTCAGCACGACCGAAGCGGATCTGCGTCAGTTGTTTGAGCCGTTTGGCGCGGTCGATAGTGTCACCGTTGTGACGGACCGCGACACCGGGCGTTCCCGCGGGTTTGGGTTCGTCGAAATGCCCAATAATAACGAGGCCGATGCGGCCATCGCAGCGCTGAACGGCAAAGCCTCGGGTGGGCGACCGTTGACGGTCAACGAGGCTCGGCCGAAGACCGATCGTGGTCCCGGCGGTTCGCGTGGCGGCGGCGGTGGTCGTGACGACTATCGTGGCCATGCGCGTCAACCGCGCGAGCCGCGCTGGTAAACGGGTAGTCCAGACAGAGCTATCTATCTCCCACGGCTCCACTGTATTCCTCACGGAGTACGGGCGAGCCGTGGCTCGTTTTTACGGCCTCGCCCTATATAGCTCGCTTCGACTGCCCCACCCTATATAATTGAATCAGCCCGCGGTATTACCTCCTCCCCGTCAGTTTTCCGGTGAAGATCTGATGAACGGTCAACTGCGCCAGTGACGCAGTCTGCGGAGGGGCCGCCCGGGGAATTCATGGTTGCCGCGCAGCGGCAAGACTTGTAACAGGAAGGCTCGCTTGACCAAAGGGATTCGCAACATCGCTATCATCGCCCACGTTGATCACGGCAAGACAACGCTGGTGGACGCCATGCTGTACCAGAGCGGCGTCTTTCGCGCCAACCAGGAAGTGGTGGAACGCGTCATGGACTCCAACGACCTGGAGCGGGAACGCGGCATCACCATCCTGGCCAAGAACACGGCCGTTTATTACCACGACTACAAGATCAACATCGTCGATACCCCCGGTCACAGCGACTTCGGCGGCGAAGTCGAACGCGCGCTCAAGATGGTCGATGGCGTCATGCTGCTGGTGGACGCCAGCGAAGGCCCGCTGCCGCAGACGCGTTATGTGCTGAGCAAGGCGCTGGAAGCCAAGCTGCCGCCCATTGTCGTCATCAACAAGATCGACCGGCCGGACGCGCGCGCGCAGGAAGTTCTCAACGAGATCTACGACCTGTTCATCGATCTCGACGCCAGCGAAGATCAACTCGATTTCCCGGTGCTCTACACCAACGCCAAGCGGGGTACGGCTTCGCGGGAAGCTGGGGTTCCGGGCGAGAACTTGCAGCCGCTCTTCGACGCGATCGTCAGCACGATACCCGTCCCGGCGGGCGCGGTTGACGGACCGCTGCAGATCATGGTCGCCAACCTCGATTACAGCGACTACCTTGGCCGCCTGGCGATCGCCCGCGTCTTCAACGGAACGATGCACACCGGCGAAGATGTCGCCATCGCCAAGCTTGACGGATCTTTTGAAAAGGTGAAGATCACCAAGCTGTTTTCCTTTAGCGGCCTCAAGCGGGTGGATATTACCGAGACCGAGTTGGGAGACATTGTTGCCGTCGCCGGAGTGGCGGGAATCACCATCGGCGAGACCATCACCGACATCGAGAACCCCGCGCCGCTGCCGCACATCGCCATCGACGAACCGACCATCGCCATGCAGTTCACGGTCAACACATCCCCCTTCGCGGGACGCGACGGGCAGTACGTGACCTCGCGCAACCTGCGCGAACGTTTGGAGAAGGAACTGCTCACGAACGTTTCCATCCGCGTCGAGGAGACCGGCAGCACGGATTCGTTCAAGCTGATGGGCCGCGGCGAGCTGCAACTCGCCATCCTGATCGAGATGATGCGCCGCGAAGGTTTTGAACTGATGGTGGGAAAGCCGGAGATTGTGACCCGGCGCGTGGACGGCAAGCTGATGGAGCCGGTCGAGCGGCTCACCGTCGACATTCCGGAAGAGTTCATCGGCGTGGTGATGGAGAAACTCGGCATGCGCAAGGCCGAGATGCAGAAGATGCACAATCACGGCTACGGCCGCGTGCGCATGGAGTTCCGCATCCCCAGCCGCGGGCTGATCGGTCTGCGCAGCGAGATGCTCACGGATACGCGCGGCACCATCGTGATGAACTCGCTGTTCGACGGGTACACCGAGTGGCAGGGCGATATCCCGCATCGGCTCACCGGCGCTCTCGCTGCCGACCGCGGCGGCACCACCACGGCCTATGCGCTGTGGGGATTGCAGGAGCGCGGCGAGTTGTTCTGCGGTCCGGGCACGGAAGTATATGAAGGTATGATCATCGGCGAAAACTCGCGCGACAATGACCTCGATGTCAACTGCGTCCGCGAAAAGAAGCTGACGAACATGCGCGCTTCCACCGCCGACGAAGCGATCCGGCTGGTGCCTTTCCGCAACCTGAACCTCGAGCAGGCGATCGAATTCATCGCCGATGATGAGTATGTCGAGGTGACGCCGAAGTCGCTGCGCCTGCGGAAGAAGATTCTGCAGCAGAACCGCCGTCCACGCCGCTATGCAACGCCTGCCGGAGTGGAAACGCCCAGCGCGGGATAACCCTGAAATAGCGATGCTCCGCAGCGGAAAAACCGTTGCGGAGCCGCTAACCGCAGGCCACTTCACTCGCTATGGCCGGTGGTTATCCGCCAAATAAAAACTATCTATTTCCCCCTTGCGCCCCCCACAAGTCAGAGTAGATTTGCTGGTTTCCGTGGGACTCCTCCGGCCTGTTTGCCGCGAGGACGTCAGCGCTCGTCATCTGCTTTTATTCAGACAGTGTCGGGTAGCTCTATTAAACGGTGAGGGTTTATGCGCCTCGCGATTGCGATTTTTCTGCTGCTGGTGGTATTGAGCGGCGCGGCGGGAGCTTGCTTCGCGCAAGTTGCGGCCCCGGCTGCCGCACCGGCGGCCCAGAATGTTACGGTTTCTGCGGAACGTCTTGCCAAGCTTGAGCAACAGGTTGCTGAAGCTCGCATGTCCGGCGACAACGCCTGGATGCTGGTCTGCTCGGCGCTGGTGCTGCTGATGACCGGTCCCGGCCTGGCCCTGTTTTACGGCGGCCTGGTGCGCAAGAAGAACGTGCTGTCTACGATGATGCAGAGCTTCGCCATGATGGCGCTGATCTCCATACTCTGGGCGCTCGTCGGCTACAGCCTGTGCTTCGGCAGCGGCAACAGCATCATAGGCGGATTGCAGCACACGTTCCTGCGCGGCGTCGGCGGCCTGCCGGACGCCGACTATGCGGGCACGATTCCGCTGCAGACTTTCATGATCTATCAGTTGATGTTTGCCATCATCACTCCGGCCCTGATCAGCGGCGCCTTTGCCGAGCGCATGAAGTTCAGCGCCATGGTCGTGTTCATGGTGCTGTGGGCGCTGGTGGTTTATTGCCCGATGGCTCACATGGTCTGGGGTAAGGGCGGGTTGCTGAACGCATCGCTGGGCGGTCGTTTCCCCACGCTGGATTTCGCCGGAGGCACCGTGGTGCACATCACCTCGGGTGTCTCTGCCTTGGTTTGTGCGCTCGTGCTGGGCAAGCGCAAGGGCTTTCCGCGCGACCCCATGCCGCCGCATAGCGTCGTGCTCAGCTTCATCGGCGCCTGTCTGTTGTGGGTGGGCTGGTTCGGCTTCAACGCCGGCAGTGCGCTCAACGCGGGCACGCTGGCCAGCAGCGCCTTTGCCGCGACGCACTTCGCCGCCGCCGCCGCCGCTCTCTCCTGGGGCGCCATCGAGTGGATTCGCAACGGCAGGCCCAGTGCCCTCGGCGCGATTTCCGGCTGCGTGGCGGGCCTCGTTGCTGTTACCCCGGGCGCCGGTTTTGTCGGTCCGATGTCCGCCATTGTCATGGGCCTGATCGCCGGCGTGGTGTGCTACTGCATGGTGGCGGTGGTGAAGGCGCGTTTCGGCTACGACGATTCTCTCGATGCCTTCGGGGTGCACGGCACGGGCGGTACGGTTGGCGCCTTGCTTACGGGCGTCTTCGCCACCCGTGCGGTCAACCCGATGTTCCACGACGCCCAGGGAACGGCGCTTGCCGTCGGTATGCTGGACGGCAATTTCACGCAGGTCTTCAACCAGTTGGCCGGGGTGGTGATCGCCATCGTGCTCGGCGCGGTAGGTACATTCGTCATCCTCAAGGTGGTGGATGCCGTGATTGGCCTGCGCGTGCCGGTGGATGAAGAAGTTCAGGGCCTCGACGTCACGCAGCACGGCGAAGAAGGCTACTACTGGGAGGCTTCCGGAATGTAGCTGCCCGCCTTGGGCAGCCGGAAGAAAAGCCTATGATGAAAGTCGAAGCAGTAATTCAGCCCTCCAAACTGGACGTCGTAAAGGACGCCTTAATCGAGGTTGGCGTCGATGGCATGACGATTTTCGACGTCCGCGGACATGGTCGCCAGAAGGGGCATAGCGAGGTATACCGCGGCCGCGAATACACCGTCGATCTACTGCCCAAGGTAAAACTGGAGATGGTGTTGCCGGATGAGATGGTCGAAAAGGCCGTGCAAGCCATCCTCAGCACCGCCCGTTCCGGCAAGATCGGTGACGGGAAGATCTTTCTCTCCAGGGTGGACGAAGCGATTCGCATCCGCAACGAAGAACGAGGCGTGGCGGCTCTGTAAGCGCCGCCGGGGACGCGGAAGCAGGGATTCAATCGAGCCGGGCGAGGTTTTGCCGACTTCCGCGGCCCATCAACTTCGAAGCTGAGGTGAGTCACTCTCGATGTCAACGCCTTCGTTTGCCGCCTCGCTGCGCGAACTGCATGATGCCGAACTGGCGCGTATTCGCGCTGCTTTTGAATCCCATGGGGATGGTCGCGCCGCCGTGCGTGACCGCGCTGCGCTGGTGGACTGCATCATCGGCCAGCTCTGGCAGCATTTCTTCGCCGACGTTGGCGAGGGGGTATGCGTCGCCGCCATGGGCGGCTATGGTCGTTCTACGTTGTTCCCCGGATCCGATATCGACGTTCTCTACCTTGTCGCCAACCCGCAGGTCGAGGAAACGGTTCGGCCCGGCATTCGGGCGTTCAACCAGGAAATGTGGGACCTGCGCATGCGCGTGAGTCCGGCCACGCGTGCGCTGCTGGAGTGCGACAAGCTGCAGCAGGACAACATCGAATTCACCATCTCGCTGCTCGACCTGCGTTTTCTGGCCGGCGATCAGGTGCTGTTCAACAAGCTGTACATCGATCTGCTGCCCAAGCTCGTCATCCGCGAGCGCCAGTCGCTGGTGCAAAGGCTGGCCGAGCTGAGCCACGAGCGCCATCACAAGTTCGGCGACACCATTTTTCATCTTGAGCCCAATCTGAAGGAAGGCCCCGGCGGCTTGCGCGATTACAACGTGGCCTGCTGGCTGCGGCAGATTCAGGCCTTCGAGAAGCACCGGGGAACGCCGGCGCCACCCATTGGCGATATTGAGAAGGCGCTGATCTTCATTTCCTCCGCCCGCTGCTTCCTGCATTACCGCAGCGGAAGAGACGACAATGCGGTCACCTGGGAGGCGCAGGATGCGGCTGCCGAGGCGGGCGTTGGATTGCAGTCCGGGCAGCCGGTTACGACCAACGGGTGGATGCGCGATTACTTCCGCCACAGCCGCTCCATCAGCCGTTTTACCGCCCTGGCGCTGGATGAAATCCCTCCGGCACGCTCCAATCTGTACCAGCAATACCAGCAGTGGCGCTCGCGGATTTCGACTCCCGACTTCAGCGTGGCCCGCAGCCGCGTCTACCTGCAACAGCCTGAAGACATCCGCCAGCCGGACGTGATGCTGCGGTTGTTCATCTTCATGGCGCGCCACGGCTTCCGCCTCAGCCCCGACACGGAGCGCCGCGTGGACCGCGCCCTGTCGGCCATGACCTCACCGCTGCCGCAGGGATCAGAGTTCTGGTCCTATCTGCGCCAGATCCTGGTGCTGCCGGCGGCGGCGGAAACGCTGCGGGAGATGCACGAGCTGGGATTGCTCTGCCGGCTGATACCGGAATTCCACGACATCGATGCGCTGGTGATCCGCGATTTCTACCACCGCTATACGGTCGATGAACACACCTTCCGCGCGATCGAAACGCTGCACAGGCTTCCCAAGTCGGAGGAGCCGCAGGAGCGCCGCTATGCCACGCTGTTGGCGGATCTGGCCGAGCCTGAGTTGCTTTACCTTGCCCTGCTGCTGCACGACATCGGCAAGGGCGCGCCTCCGGGAGAATCCCACGTAGATGCCGGGCTGCGCATGCTCGGTCCCATCCTGGGGCGCATGCAGCTTGAGTCGGATGCCGGTGAGCAGGTGGAGTTCCTAATCGGAAGCCACCTGGAGATGTCGGCCCTGCTGCGCCGCGACATTTATGATCCCGCGACCTCGCGCGCGCTGGCCGAGCGCGCCGGTAATCCCGAGCGGCTGCGCATGCTGTGCCTGCTGACCTATGCCGACATCAAGGCTGTCAATCCTGAAGCGATGACGCCTTGGAAGGCCGAGGATCTGTGGCAGCTCTTCATGGGCGCTTCCAATTACCTCGATCACCGTGCCGATCAGGACCGGCTCGATGCCAGCCGCGAAACCGAGCGCGTGATCGCCAAGGTGCGCGAATTGCCGCCGGAGCGCCGGCCGCAGCTGACGGCTTTCCTGACCGGCTTGCCGCGCCGCTACCTGCTCACCCACGCGCCCCAGGCAATTGCAGAACATTGCGAGCGGGCTGCCCGCCTTGCCCAGGAGCCGGTGCAGGTGATCCTGCGCCGCGCCAGCCAGCTTCATCAGCTGACCGTGATCACCCCGGACCGTCCCATGTTGTTCGCCACGATCTGCGGGGTGTTAACAGGATGGGGCATGAACATCGTCAAGGCCGGCGCCTTTTGCAACAGCGCCGCCACCGTGGTGGACACGTTTCTTTTCGCCGATCCCTTCCGCACCCTGGAACTGAACCCGCAGGAGAACGAGCGCTTCAAGGCGAGTCTGGCCTCTGTGCTTGCGGGAGAAACCAAACTTCAGCAGGTGCTCGAGGGGCGCCTTCGCGCACCGCGCAACCGCCCGGCCAGCAACGTCGAGGCGCGGCTGGTTTTCGATCATGAGTGTTCGGTGCGCTGCACGGTGATGGAATTGATTGCCGGTGACCGCCCGGGACTGCTGCATCGCGCCGCCAATATTCTCTCCAACCATGGCTGCGACATTGAAATCGCGCTGATCTCAACCGAGGGCCAGGTTGCTTACGACGTCTTTTACCTCACGGCAGGCGGAGCCAAGCTCGACGATGCCTCGCAGAAGCAACTGCAGGACGCGCTTCTGGAGGAACTCGGCGCCGAGTAGCGTCAGGTGGATTCCAGCTAAATTGGGGCGGGAAGGCCGGACAAGGCGCGTCGCAGCTAGAAGGGGCGCGCCAGCACAAACTCCGGCATGGACTGTAACGTCTGCTTGACCTCGGAATCGGGCAGCAGGTTCAGCGCTTGGTTGGCGATGGCGGCATACTCGGCGGCGCGCGCCATCGCGGTAGTCACGCCGTCATAGCGGTCCAGGATCGTGAGCACGTCCTCATGGGTCACGCTGCGGAAGCCCCGCTCCCGCATGACGGTTTCAATCTGCCGGCGTTCGCGTATCGTGCACTTTTCCAGCGCGGCGATCACTGCCAGCGTCACCTTGCCTTCGCGCAGGTCGCTGGCAACGGGCTTGCCCAGCACCTCTTCGGAGGCCGTCAGGTCCAACACGTCATCCACGATCTGGAACGCCATGCCGAGGTTGAAACCGTAGCCGGCCAGCCCCTCTTCCTGCTCCTGCGTGGCGTGGCTGATGAGCGCACCCAGCCGCATGCAAACGGAGAACAGGCAGGCGGTCTTGCGGTAGATGAGGTCGAGGTACTCCTTTTCGCCGATGCAGCGGCCGATCAGCTCCATCTGGAGCAGTTCGCCTCCGACCATTTGCTGCGTCAGGTCGATCAGCACGTCGAGCACGCGGAAATTGCGCTCCTGTAACGCAACCTTGAAGGCCTGCATGTACAGCCAGTCGCCCGCCAGCACGCACTTGGAATTGCCCCAGCGTACGTTGGCTGCCACCCGTCCGCGCCGCGTGTCGGCATCGTCGATAATGTCGTCGTGAACCAGCGTAGCCGTGTGTATGATCTCGACCACCGACGCCAGGCGCACCGCGCTTTGGCTGACGCCTGGGCCATTGGCCAGCGTCTTCGCCGCCAGCAACAGCAGCCGCGGCCGGATGCGCTTTCCGCCTCCAGCCCGCAGGTACTCGCTGATTTCCGTGATCACGCCCACATCGGAGCGCGACTCGCGGCTGAACTCCAGCTCCATGGCTGCCAGATCTTCACTGACCAGATCAAGCAAATCCTTGGCGTTGGCGGTGATTGGGATTTCCAAGCTGGCTTACCTCTGCCCGATCCAATCGGGTCATGCCTGTTGCTTGCGAACGGTCGCGTCGAGCCGCCACCCCAGCGGCCCTTTCGGGTTAGATCGTCCGGTAGTTCGTAAACTGCATGTCGATGCCGAAATCTTCCTTGCGCAGCAAGGCCATGATTTCCTGCAGCGTGTCGCGGTCCTTACCGCTGATTCGCACCAGGTCGCCCTGGATCGCCGCCTGCACCTTCTTCTTCGAGTTCTTGATCAGCTTGACGATCTCGCGTGCCTTTTCGATCGGGATGCCCTGTTGCATCGTGATCTTCTGCCGCACAGTGCTGCCCGCGGCCGATTCAATCGGCCCATACTGCAGCCCTTTCAGCGGCACGCCGCGCTTGACCAGCTTCGCCTGAAATACGTCGTTGACGGCTTTCAGCTTATAGTCATCGACCGAACTCAACACCAGCGCGTCCTTTTCGAGCGCAATGTCCGACTTCGAGTCCTTAAGGTCAAAACGCTGATGTATTTCCTTGAGCGCCATGCTGATGGCGTTCTGGACTTCCTGTAGATCGATTTTGCTGACGACGTCGAAGGAATTCTCCGGCATCCTGTAAGTGTAATTGGCGAGGGCGGCAGGCGCAACGGAGCAAGTGCGGGCGGAGCAAGATAAAAATAATATTGGGATATCGGGATCGGGAAGGATTCAGCGGGCGATCTGCAAAAACTGGAAGAAGGTGTTACTGGTCGCCGCCCCGATCTCTTCGGCGGTCTGGCCGCGCAACGCGGCAATCCGGGCGGCCACGGCGGTCACCCACGCCGGTTCGTTACGCTTGCCGCGATGCGGGATGGGCGCCAGGTAGGGCGAATCCGTCTCGATGAGCATGCACTCCAGGGGAACCTCGCGGGCCGCCAGCCGAATCGGCTCCGCCGCCGGAAACGTGATATTGCCGGCGAAGGAAATCAGGAAGCCCATTTCCATTCCTGCCCGCATCTGTTCCAGCGTGCCGCTGAAGCAGTGCAGGACGCCGCCCAGTCCGGTGCCCGCCCAGTTGAGCCGCAGCAGGCGCAGCGTGTCCGCCCAGGCATCGCCACCTTCCTTGGAGTCGCGGCAGTGGACGATGATCGGTTTGCGGGCGGCGCGGGCGAACTCCATCTGACGGACGAAAACCGCGCGCTGCACTTCGCGCGGCGAGAAGTCGTACCAGTAGTCCAGTCCGATCTCGCCCCAGGCGACTACCTTCGGATGTCCTGCCAGCCTTGCTAGTTCCGCAAGAGCGGCATCATCGGCAATCTTGGCTTCATGCGGATGAATGCCTACGCTGGTGAAAATCTGGGGAATCGCGTCCGAGCCGTAGCTTTCTTCAGCCACACGAATGCCGCAGTCGAAGGTGCCCGGCCCAGTGGCGTTGCCGACTGCCAGTATTGCCCCGACTCCGGCCGCCGCCGTCCGTTCCAGCACGGCACGGCGGTCGCCTTCGTACTTCGCGCCTTCCAGATGGCAGTGAGAATCTACGAACATGTCGGCTACTTCAGCCGCGCCCCTACCGGCACATCTTCATGGAAGCCTGCCAGTACCGGCCGTCCGCCTTCGAGCGAGGCCGCCAGCAGCATGCCGTTCGACTCCAGCCCGCGCAGCTTGCGCGGCTGCAGGTTGGCCACGATCACGATCTTGCGTCCGATCAGCGATTCCGGCGAGTAGGCTTCGGCAATGCCCGCGACGATTTGCCGCGTGTGGTCGCCCAGGTCAACCTCGAGGCGCAGCAGCTTGTCGGCGCCCTTGACCTTCTCTGCCACCTTGATCTGCGCGACGCGCAGTTCCACCTTCGTGAAATCTTCGATGCCGATCGTGGCCACGCCTTCGGGAGCGGCTGCTGCGGCGACTGCCGCCGGGGTTGCCGGTTGCACTGCCGCGGCTTCGGTAGCTGCAGGTGCGGGGGTGGCGGCCGGTTTTTCTTCGAGCTTCGGTGCTTCGGTCGTAGTCGGTTGCTGTTCCATTTTCTGCATTCTCTCAATCGAGCCCTTGTCGGCACGAGGAAAGACGGGCTCGACTTTTCCAATCTTGACGCCCGCCGTAAGTTCGCCCCACTTCAAATCCGCCAGCTTGAACCTGCCGATTTCGCCCAGTCCGAGCAAAGCCCAGATCTTGGCGGTGGAGTCCGGAATGACCGGGTGCGCCAGCGCGGTCACAATGCGCAGAGATTCGGCGCAGGTATAAAGGATCGTGCCCAAACGGGCGCGGTTCTCTTCGCCGGGCGCTTCCGCCATCTTCCAGGGCTCGTGTTCCACGATGTACTTGTTGACAGCCCCGACCAGAGCCCAAGCGGTTTCCAGCGCGCGGTTGAACTGGTAGTCGGCCCACAGCGAGTTGAACGTGGCAATGGTCTCGGCCGCCAGCTTCTGAATCGCCTCATCGGCAACCGCTGCCACCGGCTGCGGCACCGTGCCGTCGCAGTACTTGCCGATCATGGTCAGTGTACGGCTGGCGAGGTTGCCCAGGTCGTTGGCCAGGTCGGCGTTGTAGCGCTGCACCAGCGCGTCGAACGAGAACGAGCCGTCATTGCCAAAGGGAACTTCGCGGAACAGGAAGTAGCGCAACGCGTCGGCGCCGAGCACTTCGAGAATCGACTCCGAGCGTACGATGTTGCCCTTCGACTTCGACATCTTGTCCTGCTCGAAGAGCAGCCAGCCGTGCGCCACCACCTGCTTCGGCAACTCCAGTCCGGCGGCCATCAGAAAAGCAGGCCAGTACACGCAATGGAAGCGCACGATCTCCTTGCCGATCATGTGCACTTCGGCCGGCCAGTAGCGATCAAACGTCTTCTGATCCCAGTTGTAGCCGGCTCCGCTGAGGTAGGTGCAGAGCGCGTCGAGCCACACATACATCACTTGCTCAGGATCGTCCGGTACCGGGATGCCCCACTTGATGTTGCCGCGGCTGACGCTGAGGTCGCGCAGCCCGCCGCGCACAAACGAGATCACCTCGTTGCGCCGCGTTTCGGGGCGGATGAAATCCGGCTGCTCGCGGTAGAGCTTCAGCAGCTTGTCCTCGAAAGCCGACAGCTTGAAGAAGTAGTTCGACTCGCTTACGGTTTCCGTCGGCCGTCCGCACTCGGGACACGGTGCTCCTGGGGCCGCACCTTCGCCCACGTACAACTCGTCGAAGACGCAGTACTGCCCGGTGTAGGAACCCTTGTAGATGTAACCCTTGTCGCGCAACAGGCGGAATATGTGCTGCACGCCCGCCTCGTGCCGCGGGTCCGTGGTGCGCATGAAGCAGTCATAGGTGATGCCCATGCGGTCCCACAGCTTGCGGAACCAGGCCGAAACTTCATCGGCCAGCTCGCGCGGCTGCTTGCCCGCGGCTGCCGCCGAGCGCTCGATCTTCTGCCCGTGCTCGTCGGTGCCGGTGACGAAGTAGGTGTCTACACCCAGCATCCGCTGGCGGCGAGCAATGGCGTCGCAGACCACGGTGGTGTAGGTGTGCCCGATGTGCGGGCGCGCGTTGACGTAGTAAATAGGAGTCGTAATGTAGAACTTGGTTCGTTCGCTGCTCATGATTTCTTTCCTGCCGTCTGGCTGTTCTGGTACAGGCGCACGGCTTCCTGCATGACGGTCTTCAGCGGGACCCCGCTGGTTTCGGCAATCTGCCGGCAATCTTCGTATTCCGGAGCGCAGTTGGTCACCTCGTCGTGCCAACTCGCCAGCTTCATTCTCACTTCGCCCCACGGGGTGTTCACCGCAACGTGGCGTCGGGCCAGGCAGTAGCGGCGGTCTTCGCGCATGCGGATGCCGATGGTGGTCGTCTCGGCAAACAGCAGCCGCGCCATATTCTCGCGGTCCGCCGGATGGCACAACACGGTCAGCAGCAGTCCCGGACGGTTCTTCTTCATCTGCACGGGAGTGGTGAAAACGTCGAGCGCGCCCGCCGCCAGCGCCCGTTCCAGAACGTAGCCGACCACCTGCGGCGACAAATCGTCGAGGTTGGCCTCGAGCACCGCCACCGACTCGGTGCCGTCGCGGGCAAGCGCCGTCGTTACTTCCGGGCGTACGCCCACGTTGATGCGCAGCACGTTGGCCTGACCGGGCAGGTCGCGGTAACCCGCGCCATAGCCTGTCGTCTCAACGGCCAGCGGAGGAAACGCACCGAACGAGTTCGCGAGCACGCTGACGATCGCCGCGCCGGTCGGCGTTACCAGTTCCTTCTGCACACCGGTCGAAAACAAGGGTGCCTGCCGCTGCCGCAAAATCTCAAGAGTCGCCGGAGCCGGGATGGGGAAGGTGCCGTGCGAGCACTGGACCGTGCCCCCGCCCACATTTAGGGGCGAGCAGCCCCACTCGTCCACACCCAGCAACTCACTGCCGACCGCCGCGCATACGATGTCCACAATGGCATCGACCGCGCCCACTTCGTGGAAGTGAATCTCGTCCACCGGAACCTGGTGAATCTTGGCCTCAGCCGCGCCTAGCACCTCGAACATCTGCGTCGCCCGCTTGCGGGCCAGTGCGCTGATGGGCGCGTGCGCAATCATGTGACGGATTTCAGTCAGGCTGCGTCCGTGCGCGTGCTTGTGGGCGTGTGCCGGCTCGTGCGAGTGGCCGGACTCGGAAGCGTGAGGGTGCGTGTGGCCATGTTCGTGCCCGTGGGTGTGCCCATGATCATGAGCGTGCTCATCTTCGTGCTCGTGCTTCGCGGCGTGCTGGCGGGCGGCTTCCTGCTGCCGCGCGTGGAACACCTCGCGGGGCACATCCTTCTCGCCATCGACCACCACATCGGCCTTGGTGGCGCCGATGCCGCAGCGCATGACCCGCGACATCTCCAGCCGCGCGCCGAGGTTGAGGGCGGCCACGGTGTCTTCCAGCGCCTTAAAGGGGACGCCGGCGTCGAGCAGCGCGCCCAGGAACATGTCGCCGCTAATGCCGCTGAAACAATCGAGATAGGCTACGCGCATACGGTTGGCTGCCGGTCTTCCATCTGCTTCGGAACGATTTTATGGGATGACGATTCAGTGCACGACGCAGGGCGAAGCATGCGCCGAAGCTTTCATCATAGGTAAGCGTCGAGGGCGCGTCAAACCTCGACTGCTTGTTATAATCCTTGTTTCTCAGTGCTTGCAGAGACCCGCCGCTGCCCCGTCGCGCGCCGGGACATTGAAGGAGTCCCGCAGTGTATAGCCAGTATCAGCGCCGTCTGGCGAATCAGGTCCGTTCGCTTCTGCTTCAGCAGTACCAGCTTGAGTTGCCGAACATCGTCATCGAGCAGCCGCCATCGGTGGAATTCGGCGAGTTTGCCCTGCCGCTCGCCTTTGAACTGGCCCGCCGCCTGCGTAAAGCGCCGCGCAAGATCGCCGAAGAGATCGTCGCCTCGCTCGGCCCGGTGGAAGGATTTCAGGGCTTTGAGGTCGCCGGCGCCGGATACATCAACGCGCGGCTGGACCGGGCCGCTGCCGCCACAGCTTTTCAGGCCGGCTCCGACCAGCCTCAGCCCAGCGGTACCTGGCAGGGCGAGAAGATTCTGGTTGAGCACACTTCGATCAATCCCAACAAAGCAGCTCACATCGGACACCTGCGCAACGCCATCCTGGGCGACACGTTTGTACGCCTGCTACGCGCCGCCGGCGTTGACGTGGATGTGCAGAACTATATCGACAACACGGGCGTGCAGGTGGCCGACGTAGTCGTCGGGCTGCTTCAGATAGCAAAGAAGTCGAAGGCTGAAATCGCGCAGATGATCCAGTCCAACCCGCGATTCGATTACTACTGCTGGGATCTTTACGCGCAGGTTGCGCACTGGTACGAGGCCGACAAGCAGAATCCGCAGCACCGCCGCGACATGCTTCACCAGATCGAGGAGGGCGGCAACGAGGCGTCCGAGATTGCCGAGCTGGTTTCTGTCGCCGTGTTGCGCCGTCACCTCGAGACCATGCAACGGCTCGATATCCAGTACGATTTTCTTCCCCGCGAGAGCGAAATCCTGCGCCTGAAGTTCTGGGATTCCGCCTTCCAGCAGATGCGTGAGAAGGGCGTGCTCTACCACGAGACCCAGGGCAAGAACGCCGGGTGCTGGGTCATGAAGCGCCCTTCGGCCGCAGGCAAAACCGAAGAAGAGCAGACCGATGACGATACGAAGGTGATCGTTCGCTCCAACGGGACCGTCGGCTACGTCGGCAAGGACATCGCCTATCACCTCTGGAAGTTCGGGCTGCTGGGTAAAGACTTCGGCTACCGGCTCTTTTACTCCTATGCCCATGGCCACCAGGCCTGGATTTCCGCCGAACAGGGCGAGGCGCAGCACCCGCAGTTCGGCAAAGCAAGCGCCATCTACAACGTCATCGATGCCCGCCAGGCAGAGGCCCAGAACAGTGTGGTCGAAGCGCTACGCGGACTCGGTTGCACCGAGCAGGCGGCGCATTACACGCACTTCTCCTACGAAATGGTGGCGCTCACGCCCCGCTGTGCCGCCGAACTGGGTTATCAGCTAAGCGAGGATGAGTGGAGCAAGAACTACATCGAGGTCAGCGGACGCAAGGGTTTCGGCGTCAAGGCCGATGACCTGCTGGACCGGCTAATCGACTCCGCCGGCAAGGAAGTCGATGCCCGGCATCCCGAACTGGACGCAGCCGAGCGCCAGCGCATTGCCACGCAGATTGCGATCGGGGCGTTGCGCTACTTCATGCTCAAGTTTACCAAAACTTCGCTGATCGCCTTCGACTTCAAGGAGGCGCTCAGCTTCGAGGGCGAGACCGGTCCTTATGTGCAGTACGCCGTGGTGCGAGCTGGGAACATCTTCCGCAAGGCGGGTCTGGAGCCGGAACAGGCGCTGCGGGCGGCGAGCCGGGACGACTTCGCCCTTCTATCGGATCACGATGGAAATGAGATTTGGGAGCTCTGGCTGCTGGCTGCCAAGACGTCGCTGGTGATTGAGCAGGCGGTGGCCACGACCGAGCCCGCCTATGCGGCGAAGCACGCCTTCCAGTTGGCCCAGCTTTTCAATAACTTCTATCACCGTCACCACATTCTGACCGAGGCGGATGAGGCGCGGAAGCGATTCCTGCTGGCCACGACCGCCGTTGTCCGCCGCGAATTGATGCGTATTCTCCAGGTGATGGGCATCACCGTGCCTCCGGTCATGTAGGATCTGCGGGCCGTTCCCAACGTGGGAAGCGGCCCCCCCTGATCTGCCCGAATATCTGCGTAATACTGCTTTTAAATTTACTCAGGCTCTCGCTATAGTGAACACGCGTTCGGAAGGAACGGGGCGCGCGTCAGCCGGACGTCTAAGCCGCCGGCGGTGCCGTCCCCGGGCTCATTCCAGCGCAATTCAAGCAACCAAGGAAACGTGGCACCGGTATGGAACAAGGCACTGTGAAATGGTTCAATGACGCCAAGGGATACGGTTTCATCACCCGCCAGAGCGGCGAAGATGTATTCGTGCACTTTTCGGCGATTCAATCGAAGGGATTCCGCAGCTTACAGGAAGGCCAGGCCGTCGAGTTCGACGTAACCAAGGGGCCCAAGGGCTGGCAGGCAGAAAACGTCCGCCCCCTGTAATTGCTCCCGCATGGAATCAACTCAAGGCGGCCTCCGGGCCGCCTTTCAGTTTCAGCACTTAACACCGCCGTGCGCCGCTCCGGCAACGGACTTTTTTTGACGTCAGTAGTATGATGGTCATGTCACAGGGGGTTGTGCGTGCTCTCACCATACGGCTTGGACATCATCGAAAGCTGTTTCACCTGCAAGATGCGGGTGGACCACATTTTCTGTGACCTTCCGAACGCTGCTCTGCAGTCGTTCGAAGCCATCAAATACGCTACCGCATACCCCAAGGGCGCGGTTTTGTTTGTCGAAGGCCAGGCGCCGCGCGGCATATTTGTGCTGTGCAAGGGCAGGGTCAAGCTTTCGATTTCTTCCAGTGACGGCAAGACGCTGATCCTGAAAATCGCCGAGTCCGGCGAGGTGCTTGGTCTGAGCTCCAGCGTCTCCGGCAAGCCTTATGAACTGACCGCCGAGACCATTGACCCCTGCCAGGTCAACTTCGTCAAGCGCGAAGACTTCCTCCGCTTCCTGCGCGAGCACGCCGACGCCTGTTTTCGTGTGGCCGAGCAGTTGAGCGAGAAGTACAACAGCGCCTGTCACGAAATCCGCAACCTCGGGCTTTCGCATTCCGCCGCCGAAAAGCTCGCCAAACTGTTGCTGGAGTGGACCGCCAAGAGTGGGGAATCGCTCAAGCAGGAGCCGCGGCTCAAGCTGGCGCTCACCCACGAAGAGATCGCGCAGATGATCGGCACCTCGCGCGAAACCGTCACCCGGCTGTTTGCCGAACTGAAGAAGCGCCAGATCGTGCAGGCCAAGGGGTCCACTCTGCTGATCCGCAACAAGACTGCTCTGCGCGCGCTTGCCAGCAGCTAAAAGTGCGCTGCGGCGCGTGTTTTCGGTTCAACCATCACGGCTGAAAGTGACTGCAATCACTGTTGTTCGCGTGGTTTCGATATTCAATTGAACCATGGACAGTGCCCCCGGCCACGCCACGTGCTTCAGTTGCGAACTGCGGCCCAACCGCATGTTTTGCGACCTTCCGACCGAAGCGCTGCAAGCCTTCGACGACATCAAGTCGGTGACGAACTATCCGCGTGGCGCCACCCTGTTTTCTGAAGGCCGCCAGCCCAAGGGGATCTTCCTGCTTTGCGACGGCAGGGCCAAACTTTCTATCTCTTCGGAAAACGGCAAGCGACTGATGTTGCGCGTAGCTGGGCCCGGCGAGATGCTGGGCATCAGTTCCACCCTATCGGGCAAGCCATACGAGGTAACGGCGGAGACCGTGGATGGCTGCCAGGTCGTCTTTGTCAAGCGCAAGGACCTGTTGCGGTTCCTGCGCGACCATCGCGATGCGTGCCTGCAGGTCGTCCATCTGCTTAGCGGCGACCTTCACGCCGCGTATGAGCGGGTTCGCGGCATCGGACTGACCCGTACTCGCCGCCCGCGCACGCAGGCCCGCGCCGCCCGCGCTTAATCTCTCGTTTCGCTACTGAAACTAACCGCGCCCTTCCATCCGTAATTCACCTAGTGCGGGTAAGTTAATTACCTTAGCTGCTGACGGCACTCCCGGACAAACTGCACCTTCCATACTCGCAGCGCCACAATCAAGAAGCTGGCAGCTTGTGAAAATGGAGCTGCCCCCGCCATTTGGTGCTCGAAGTGCTACCTCACCGAGCGATTCTTTTTTTTCCTTGCTTTGTTAAAAAATCGAGTACACTACTGCCAATTAACTAGGTCTTGCTACTAGTTGCAACATGTGGGGACACCGTGGGGGCTTCTTCTGTGGCACAGGCGACATGGCAGCATCTGCGCCCCATTTGTTGTGTGGGCCGTTTGTTTTTTTAATATTTTCGCAGGCGTTCGACGACATTCACGTTGATAGTCCGAGGAGCTTGGGTATGTATTTTCGCCGCTTCCAGCGTTCTGCGTTGGTTGTCCTAGTGGCAGCGTTGGTGTTTGTTTTCGGGGCGACGCTTTGCGCCGCACAGAAACGCGACGCGTCTCCTAAACCAGCACAGGCATCCGCCGCTGTTCCCGACCAGGGTGGCCGGCAATTCGTGGGCTCGCAGCAGTGCGAAGCCTGTCATGACGCCGTTTCCAAGACATTCGCTACTTCGCCCCACGCGGTCACGCTACAGAAGACGCGAGTCACGCCAGAAGCGCGTGGCTGCGAATCCTGTCACGGAGCGGGTTCGGCGCACGTAGAGGGTGGCGGCGACAAGAGCAAAATCTTCCGCTTTGGCGAGGCCAACGCGCAGCGCGCCAACGAACGCTGCCTGACCTGCCACGAAGCCAACGTCAACCAGCGGCAGTTCCTTCGCTCGGAGCACGCGCGGAATGATGTGAGCTGCACCACCTGCCACAGCGTCCACCAGGCTAAGAAGGAATATTTGCTCAAGGCCAGCCAGCCCAACCTCTGCCTCACCTGCCACACGGCGCAGCGGGCTGACTTCATGAAGCCCTTCAAGCATCGCGTGCTGGAAGGCCTGATCAGCTGCTCGGACTGCCACAATCCGCACGGCACGACGACCCCGGCTCAGGTTCGCTCCACGGCCAGCAAGGGCGATGTCTGCTTGAAGTGCCACAGCGACAAGCGCGGTCCTTTCGTCTACGAGCACGAACCGGTGCGTAGCGAAGGTTGCGCCACCTGCCACACTCCACACGGGTCCACCAACCCGCGCCTGCTGCTGACGGCGCGCGTGAACTCGCTCTGCCTGCAGTGCCACTCGCAGATTCCGACTGGCCCGCACCCGCAGAACGCATGGTTCCGTCAGTCGTGCATCACCTGCCATGCCAACATTCACGGCTCAAATACTCACCGGTTGCTGTTCCGGTAGAAGGAGGGAGAAGAACGATGGCTAATTTCAATCAACACTCGCCGCGGACTCTCCTTTCTTGGGGGGCGCCGCTGAATCGGAGCCGACGTATGACCAGGAAATCTGCCTTGCTCGTGTTGGTGCTGCTGCTGGCTCTCCCGCTGTTTGCCTTTGCCCAGGCGGACGGTGACGAGGCCTCCAGCCCCAAGACCTTCGGACCCTACACGGTGACGCAGTCGATCGAACTCGGCGGCCGGGTCGCCGACGTTAAAGGAAACGGCGACGTATACAACACGTTCGTCAACCTGCACAGCGGCCCGCGGCTCCTCTCGCAGGAGTTGTCGATGCGCGCCGCGCCCGGGCAGGGAGGGCTGTTCGACACCTTGTTTCTGAGCAGCTTCGGCTTTGGCGGCGACCCCAATAATCTGGCCCGGCTGCGCGTGGAGAAGAAGAAGGTATACAACTTCGTCGCTCTCTATCGCCGTGACCAGAACTACTGGAACTACAACCTGTTCGCCAACCCGCTGACCACCAACGGGCTGGAGTATGCAGCCACCGGCGGCAAACTGAATCCTTACACGCTGCCCTGGTACAGCAACAGCACGCGGTATCAGAACGAGACCCGCCAGATGGGCGATGCAATGCTGACGCTGTTCCCGACGTCGGCCATCAGCGTCCGGCTGGGCTACGCGCAAAACAACAACAGCGGTCTCTTCAGCACCACGCTGGAGACTCCCATCCAGTTCCCGCTCGTCGAGAAGTCTGGCTGGCAGTCTTGGCGTTATCAGGCTGGAGTCGACATCAAGCTGCTGCCGAAGACCACGCTCAGCTTCGACCAGTTCCTCGAGCGCGACGTGGTTCACACGAACCTTTCTCCCATAGCCATGCTGATGAATCTGGGCAGCGCCACCGGGCCTGCGGTGGACTTCAACCTGTTCTCCACCTTCCCGCCTTGTACGCCTGCGGGTGGTTTCCTGTCGGCGACGGGTATCGTGGTCAACAGTTCGTCCTGTACCAGCTTCCTCGTAAGCCCTGACGGCAACCCCGCCAGCGCTTACTTCAAGCGCGGTACCGCAAGAACGAGCATTCCAACCTCGCAGCTGGCTCTGCGGTCGAACTACTTCAAGAAGCTCGACTTGACGGCCGATGCCTCCTATAGCCGCGCCGCGACCTCTGTGCCGGACTTCCTGGAGTTCACGCACAGCTTCTCGCCCAACGCCGCTACGGGCAGCCCGTATGCCAAGACGATCACCAAGAGCGGCGACTTTGGCGCCACCTATCACATCACCCGCAAGCTGAGCATCTCGGACAAGTTCCACTATCTCGACTGGAACACTTCCGGTAATGCCGCTATCACCACCTATAACTGCAGTGCCACCGGGAGCGTGAATACGCCTCTGACCGGCACGTCGCTGTCGACGCTGGCGAGCCCCTGCAACGGCTTGGTCGTGGGTTTCCTCGGAGGCCAGACGGTTTCGGGCGCCAAGGCCAGCACCTACAACTACGCGCAGTCGATCTCGGCCCTGACCCTGCTCGGCGAGCGGTCGTATTCCAACACCGCTACGCTGAACTATCAGGCCAATCGCTATATCAGCGGCTTCGTCGGCTTCCGTTATGTACAGCGCGAAATACGCGCCGGCGATGCGGGCGTCAGCAGCAACATCTGGTACCAGAACACCAGTACGCTGACGACGACGGCCAACAGCACGACCATTCCCACCGTACCCACGGTGGCGATCGCGTCGGGCGAAGTCGGCAGCGACAAGCTGTCGCAGTACAGCGGCTTGATCGGCCTGGTACTCCGTCCGACTCCGAAGTGGCGTATCAACGCCAATGGCGAGCTGACGACGGCCGACAACACCTTTGTCAACCTGTATCCGCGCCGCGAGCAGCGTCTCCGCATCAACTCGACCTACAAGTTGACGCGCTGGGCCAGCGTGAACGGCAGCATCAACATCAACGAAAAGAAAAACAACTTCGCCCAGAACTTCGAGGGCAGCGGCTTGAACCTGTTCCCGACGACCGTTCCGGCCGCCTACGGAACCAAGATTCACTACCGCTACTACTCGCTCGGCTTCACCGCGAGTCCGGTTGCCAAGTTCTCGTTTGACACCAACTGGACCTACATGGACCAGAAGATGAACACGCAGACCTGCGTGCCCGTCTCTCCCACCTCCATCTTCGTTGGTGGCGCACCGCCCACCTGCCCGGCAATTGAGCAGGGCGGCGGCTTCCCGCTCACGCTGAAGTACACGGAAAAGTCGAATTCGCTATACGCGAACCTGACCTACCGTGTGATGAAGCGTGCCAGCGTGAACCTGGGCTACCAGATCACCAGCACCAGCGGTCGTAACGATTGGCTGCGTGCCGATTCCGGACAACCGCTGCAGGTCTATGGCGACATCTTCGGCAACGCGGTGCCCTCCAACGGTGGTACGTTTACTCCGTCGTCGGCCACCGGTTGCAACGGTGCTGCCTGCGTGGTGTACACCGGCTTGAACCCCAACTCTCCCATCGGCCCGCAGGCCGTGAACTGGCACGCTCCTTTTGCCGGCGTTGAAATCGGCGTCGCCAAGAACGTCACGTTCAAGGGGAAGTGGATGTACTACGATTACAACGAGAAGGGCGACCTTGGCGTTGTGGGCGCACTGGGCGGTCTCGGGCCGATCGCTCCGCGCAAGTTCCACGCCAATGTCGGCACCCTCGCTCTGAAGTACAGCTTCTAGTTGAGGATCTCCTTCACTGGGGGGCGGCCTTTGGCCGCCCCCTTTTTTGGCGCACTGCTGTAGGAACTCCGGCGGTGGGCGCCTGTCTTCATTCCATCATTTGCAGGTAGTCCGATATAACCGATCGGCGGTGATGCCAGTCACTTGCGGGGGTGCGGGTCACGCTCTCAAGTGAGGCCCATCACAGCGCAATGAGAATTAAAAATGAGACCAATAAAGTGTTATCCCTGTCGTTCAAGAGTTGTAGGGTTCCTGCGGATGCAGGGCTCGGCAGGGAGCGCCGTTCCGCGCGGCGCGCTCGTGGGGAAAGCGGTGGGGGCATTCATCTGTAAGTTGTAATCCCTCGTTTCAACGGCGTTGGGGCGTCGTAAAGAGGATCGTGTGACTCGAATCTTCCGTTTATTTGTTCTCCTCCTTTTGGTTGGGGCGGGCTGTAATCTGCTGTTCGCAAAAGGCGCCAAGGGCATCGGCAACGACGAGTGCCTGGCTTGCCACAACGACAGTACTTTGACCAAGGACGTCGGCGGCAAGCCGGTCAGCCTGTACGTCAACGAGGAGAAGTTCAAGGCCTCGATGCACGGGGCTATGTTCTCCTGCGTCGACTGCCACAAGGACATCAAGTCCGTTCCGCACGAGACCACGCCGGCCAAGCTAAGCTGCGGCTCCTGCCACGCGGAGCAGCAGACGAAGTACGAGGCCAGCCTGCATGCCCAGGCCATTCAGGCCGGCAGCACCAAGGCTGCGACCTGCACCGACTGCCACGGCAGCCCGCACGAACTTCTGGCCGCCGGGGATCCCAAGTCGCGCGTCAGCCACCAGAACATTCCTCAGACCTGCGGCTCCTGCCACGGAGTAAAGTTTGCGATGGCCGGGAGCGGCCTCAGCAACCAGCAGTTCCTCTCCTATGAGACGAGCGTGCACGGCCGCGCCGTTGCAGCGGGCAACCAGAAGGCGGCGGTCTGTACCGATTGCCACGGCTCGCACCAGATTCTGGGGGCCGGCAACCAGAAATCTCCCATCTTCAAGTTCAACGTTCCCCAGACCTGCGCCACCTGCCACGAGGGCATCAAGACTGAATTCATGGCCAGCATTCACGGCAAGGCCATTGCCCGCGGTAACTGGCAGGCGCCCGTCTGTACCGACTGCCACGGCATTCACGCCATCCAGCGGCGCAAGGGCCCGGACTCTTCGGTTTCAGGCAACCAGTTGGCCAAGAACACCTGCGCGCGCTGCCATGAGGGCATGCGGCTGACGCAGGAGTTTGGTATTGCCGGCCGCCGCGCCAGCAGTTATCTCTCCAGCTATCACGGGCTGGCGCGGTCGGGCGGCTCCGAGATCGCTGCCGACTGCGCCTCCTGCCACGGGATACACAATATCCTGCCGTCTTCCGACCCGCGCTCGATGGTCAGTTCGGCCAATCTGGTTAAGACCTGCGGACAGTGCCATCCCGGAGCGACTGAGAACTTCACAAAGGGGAAGGTCCACCTCGATGTGCCGCTATCGGCGGACATCGGCAGCAAGGCCGTGAACTGGGTGCGGCGCTTCTACCTGATGATGATCGCCATGACCATCGGCGGCATGCTGCTGCACAATGTCATCGTCTGGCGGCGCAAGGCGATCGATGCGCGCAAGGCTCATCCGCGCACCGTCGTGCGCATGGACGCGATCCAGCGCTATCAGCATTGGATCCTGCTGGTCAGCTTCTTCGTGCTGGTGCTTACCGGCTTCGCCCTCAAGTACCCGGATTCCTGGTTTGCCTCGGCCCTGCTCATGCGGGAGCGCCTGCGCGGCATCATTCACCGCGTGGCCGGCGTTTCGCTGATCCTCGTCAGCCTCTTCCACTTCTGCTACCTGGTCGTCCACCCCGGTGGGCGGAAGATGATGTGGGACATGCTGCCCGGCCCCAGGGACCTCTGGGACGTGGTCAACAACATGCGATACTACCTCGGACTTTCCTCCAAGAAGCCGACCTTCGCCCGTTTCAGCTATGGCGAAAAGGCCGAGTACCTGGCGCTCGTCTGGGGCACGATTGTGATGGCGATTACCGGCCTCGGATTGTGGTTCAAGGTGCAGGTTGGGCACGTTGCGCCGCGCTGGATTCTGGATGTCTTCACCGCCGTGCACTTCTATGAGGCAATTCTGGCCACGCTGGCTATCATTGTCTGGCACTTCTACCAGGTCATCTTCGACCCCGATGTGTATCCGATGAACTGGTCCTGGGTTGACGGCCGCGTGTCAATCGATCACTACGTGGAAGAGCACGGGGCCGACACGGAAACCATCGCAGGGGCCATTGATGCCGCTGCGGATGCCGAATCGGGCCGTAATGCTCCCGAAGTCAAGGACGATGGCGGCAAGACCGATTCGCATCACAGCTAAGTTGCCGCCCGTCTCGCCGGCCGTGCCAGCGGGGCGGTTTCCAGGCAGGGCGCTCCGTCGCTCGCCTGGTTGCCGGTTGGCCCGACTGTCGGTTTGTGTTTTACTTACGCCGGAATGGTAGTCTTATCCGGCCCTGATCGCAGGGGCGCGGTTTGGTATGTGGGGCGCTCTCATCTCTTCAAGGAGACGTGTGGATGGAAACCAATAAGGAACCCGACGGTTCCGTTCCGCTAGGTGGCGGATCGGGCCGCAGCAGTGGTTTGTTCCGCAACCCCATCAGCTATATCGGGACCGCGCTGGCGGTCGTTGCATTCGCCAATATCGCATTCCTGTTTGTGGTCGATACGATCTCTGCGCGGCCCAGCCCTTACATCGGCATCTTCGCCTACATGATCATGCCGGGGTTCCTGGTATTCGGTCTGTTTCTGATCGTTGTGGGCATCTTGCGCGAACGCAGCCGCCGCCGCCACCACTTGGTGGACCCCGGAGCGCGCTATCCGCGCATCGATTTCAACAATCCCGTGCACCGCAGCCGGATCTCCTTCATCCTGGCGTTTGTCGTGGTGTTCATTATGCTGACCGCGGTGGGCAGCTATAAGGCCTACCAGTTCACCGACTCGGTGCAGTTTTGCGGACAGCTCTGCCACACCGTGATGAATCCGGAGTTCCAGGCGTACTCTCAGTCGCCGCACGCGCGCGTGGCGTGCGTGGACTGCCACGTCGGCGCGGGCGCCGGCTGGTACGTGCGCTCCAAGCTCTCCGGCGCGCGCCAGGTTTATGCCGCGGCTTTCAACACCTTCCCGCGCCCCATTCCCACCCCGGTTGCGAACTTGCGCCCCGCGCAGGAGACCTGTGAGCAGTGCCATTGGCCGCGCCGCTTTGTGGGCGATCAGTTGAAGACCATCACCCACTTCGGCACCGATGAAAAGAACACGCCGCGCCAGGTTCGGCTGGTCATCAAGACCGGCGGCGGCGACCCAAACACCGGCGTGGCCGCAGGCATTCACTGGCACATGAACATCGGCAGCGAAGTCCAGTTCGCGATCACCGATCCGCGGTACCAGAAGATCGACTGGATGCAGGTCCGCAATCGCCAGACCGGAGCCACTACGGTCTACAAGGCGCAGGATAGCGACAAGACCGAAGCCCAACTGGCGGCCGCTCCCCGGCGCACCATGGACTGCGTCGCCTGCCACAACCGGCCCACGCACATCTACGTGCCGCCGGACCGCTCGGTTGACCAGTCGCTGCTGGCCGGTCGCCTCGATCCGACCATGCCGTTCATCAAGGCGCAGGCGGTAACTGCCCTTACCGGCGAATACGGCGACACACCCAAGGCGTTGCAGAGCATCGAGCGTTCGCTGCGCACTTTCTACGGCGACAAGCCGCAGGTGCAACCTGCCAGGCTCAACACGGCCATCAAGGAAGTCCAGCGCATCTACTCCAGCACCATGTTCCCGGAAATGAAAGTGGACTGGCGTACGCACCCGGACAACATCGGACACTTCTATTTCACCGGCTGTTTCCGTTGTCACGACGGGCAGCATGTCAGTCCCACGGGCAAAGTCCTGTCACAGGATTGCAATGTCTGCCACACCATCCTCGATCAGGAGACCGGCGTGGCCAGGGCCTCGCTGAAAGGCGTGGCATTTAAGCATCCCGGCGGCGACCTGCCTGAGGGCGTGAAGTGCGCCGACTGTCACTCGGGCGGCAATGGTCCGTAGACTACCGGTGCAGCGCGGGCTGTTCAACGTTTGATCGTAAGACCGGCACCCATCTTCGCCGCTTCGGCGAATCCGGGTGCCGGAGTTGCGTGCGGTGTGATATATATCACAATTGGTAGTGATAAGTTTTACGGCTGCCCCCATCCGCCTCTTCTATGGTCAAATTAGGGCGCGGGCCCCATTCGCCGCGCAGGAGCTGCAATGAACAGGGATTCTTCAACGGCCGGAGGCGAGACCTTCCGGCCCCGCCTGGTTTTCTGGGAGGTCACCAAGGGCTGCAACCTGCGCTGCATTCACTGCCGCGCCACCGCGACCGAACTCAGCTCGCCGCTCGACCTGCCCACCGCCAAGGCCCGCGAGATCATTGAGCAGATTTCCGCTTACGCCAGCCCCATCCTCGTGCTGAGCGGCGGCGAGCCGCTTTATCGCAAGGACATCTTCGAGTTGGCTGGCTACGCTACCGAGCGCGGCCTGCGTGTCGCGCTGGCGACCAACGGAACGCTGGTGGACAAGGCCGTCGCCCAGAAGGTCATGGCCGCCGGCATCAAGCGCGTCTCCATTAGCCTCGATGGCGCCGATGCCGAGACGCACGACACCTTCCGCGGAATCCCCGGCGCCTTTGATACGGCGCTGACTGGTTTTCGCAATCTGCGCGAAGCAGGCATGTCGGTGCAGATCAACACCACCGTCGCCCGGCACAACTCGCATCAGCTTCCTGCGGTGTTGGAACTGGCCAAGAGCATCGGCGCCGATGCGCTGCACACCTTCCTGCTGGTGCCCGTCGGCTGCGGCGTGGACATTGCCGAAAGCCAGATGGTTCCGCCCGATGAGTATGAGCGCATGCTGAACTGGTTCTACGATCGCTCGCTCGAAGGCGGCATTGAACTCAAGGCCACCTGCGCGCCGCACTATTTCCGCGTCTACCGCCAGCGTCGCGCGCAGGACCGCCGCGACGGCAAGCCCGTGCCCGAAGCTGCCGCTCCGGTCCACGGACGCCCGGGCAAAATCGGTCCGACGGACATGCTCATGCCCGCCGCCACCGGCATCGTGATCAACAAGAACGCCGAACTGGCCGGCATGCCGTCGCGTGCCGGTCATCCCGGAGGCCATCCAGGCGGCCAGCCGGGCAGCGGGCATCCCGCCGGCATGAACGCCATGACCAAGGGGTGCCTGGCCGGAACCGGCGTCTGCTTCATCTCGTTTGAGGGCGGCGTCTATCCCTGCGGATACCTGCCGGTCGAGGCGGGCAGCCTCATGCGCCAGGGCTTCAAAGAGATCTGGGAAGATTCACCGGTGTTCGCCGCGCTGCGCGACACGGACAATCTGAAAGGGAAGTGCGGCTGCTGCGAATTCCGCAACGTCTGCATGGGATGCCGCGCCCGCGCCTATGCCGCGACCGGCGACATGCTGGACGAAGAGCCGTTCTGCGTCTATCAGCCGGGCACGAAGGCCCACTAGCCGCTCTGGAATTGCCGTCGCCCCAGGTCGCTCGCGCGACGTTGGGGCGTCGGCGTGACATAGGTCATTTGCCCCGCTCGTCCCACCAGCCAAACTTACAGTATGACTGCCACCGACCGGACCACCGATGCCCTCGAGCGAGCCCGTCAGCTTCGCCTGAAATCGCTGGTACTTCCCAGTGAGCACGGAGCATGGGGAATTCTGCTGATCCCGCTGCTGAGCGGTGCGGCCGTCGGGCTGTCCCGTCGATGGCATCCTGCTCCTGTGCTGCTGCTCATGCTGGCAGTGGTAGCCATGTTCTGGCTGCGCACCCCGATTGAGAGTCTCACCGGCTGGGGAGTCATGCGCGCCTCGTCGGCTGCCGAGCGCCGCTACGTGGCTGCATGGATCGCCCCCATCGCGCTCGTCGCCGCGCTGGCGGCTGCCGGACTGCTGTGGCGGGGGCAGAATCTGCCGCTGCTCCCGCTGGCTGCGATTGCGGGCGTTTCTTTTCTGGCGCAGGTGGCGGTCCGCCGTCGTGGCAAGCAAGCGCGCATGATCGCGCAGTTGATCGGAGCGCTTGGACTGACCTCCACCGCCGCCGCTGCCTGCTACGTCAGCACCGGTCAGTTTGACCGGCTTGCCGTCGCCCTCTGGCTGGCCAATTGGCTCTTCACCGCCGTGCAGATTCAGTTCGTGCAGCTCCGCATTCACGCCGCTAAACTGAGTGCCCGGGTGGAGCGCATTGCGGCCGGCTTGCGCCTGCTCGCATGCGAGTTGCTGCTCGTCGTTGTTCTGGCCGCCGCGTGGCTTCAGAGAGCCGTTCCTGCGCTCGTGCTGATCGCCTTTCTCCCGCTCCTGCTGCGCAGCGCTGCCTGGTTCTTCCGCCGGCCGCAACCGCTGCAACTGCGCCGCCTCGGCTACACCGAGATGGCCCATGCCATCGTCTTTGCTGCGCTGATTTCAATCGGATTTGCGCGTTAACCAGTCCGGTTCGCCGGCCTGCTCCGCTTTTGACAACCCCGGCGCCGCAGGGTATGGTAACTAGCGTACGGAGGCGAAGAAAAAGCGAACAGTAGCTTCTGCCTGTTGCCCCTTCCCCCGGCCCGAGGCCATCATGGCGGCACTTCCCCTGTTCGATTCCATCGCCCCAGCCCCAGCCCCCGCGTCCGGCATCGCCCGGCTTGCCGCCAAGGGCGAGCACTTGCGCGACGGCCACGACGTCGAGTTCTTAACCTTGGCGGCGCGGTCCATTCTCAACCGCTGCACCGCGCCGCAGATGCCCTTTTCGTGGACCATCAATCCCTATCGCGGCTGCGAATTCGCCTGCAAGTACTGTTACGCGCGCTACACCCACGAGTTCATGGAACTCAACGATCTGGAGTTCGAGCAGAAGATCTACGTCAAGCAGCACGCCGCCTGGCTGCTGCGCCGCGAGCTCAAGAAGGTCAAGCCGCACGAGGAGATCGCCATCGGTTCGGCAACCGATCCTTATCAACCTGCCGAGAAGCGCTTTGCGGTGACGCGCGCGCTGCTCGAGGTCTTTGCCGAACAGCAGGGCCTGCAACTTGATATCGTCACCAAGTCCGACCTCATCCTGCGCGACCTCGCGCTGCTGCAGCAGATCGCCCGCAACAACCGCCTTTCGCTCAGCATCACCGTGACGACGCTCGATGCGCAACTGGCACGCATTCTTGAGCCGCGCGCACCCCGGCCCGATCTGCGTCTGGCCGCCGTGCAGAAACTCGTCGCCGCTGGAATTCCGACCGGGGTGATGATGGCTCCCATTCTTCCCGGAATCACCGATCGGCCCGAGGGTATGGAAGCCGTGGTTCGCGCCACGGCGGAAGCCGGTGGACGCTCCATCTTTGCCAACGCGCTCTTCCTGCGCGCCTGTTCGGCGACGATCTTCATGCCGTTTCTCGAGCAGCAGTTCCCGCACCTCGCCGAGCGTTACCGGCAGTGTTATCGGCTGCGCGCCTTTGTCTCCCGCGAATATCGGCAACATCTTGCCGACCTGATGGTGAGCCTCCGCCGGAAGTATGGATTCACCTCCATCCACGACCGCAAGCCCGCCGGTGGCAGGTCCGCATCCAAGGCGCGCTCCTCGGAGTCGGGCGGCTGCGGACCCGTGAGCCGGAAAAAACAGTTCAAGGCGCTGGCGAAAACGCCCCTTCTGGAAGATCAGGCAAGGCTGTTTCTCTGAACCGAAAGTAACCCTGGCGAGGAACAGAGGCATAGGAATCTGTCGCCGCTGTGTCGTAAGCTGATGTTTGCAGGGTCCGGGAGCCTCGTTGCCTGGCTGCGGCGCAAGCCGCTTCGTTGCTGCTTGAGTCTCGCTACTCCGCCAAGCGTAAGGAGCTACTCTTCTGTCTGTTCGAAGCAGCCTCAGCCGGCGCGGTTTTCTCAAACTCGGCGCTGCCGCCGTTGGTGCGGCGGCGCTGGGCTCATGCGGCGTCGGGTTTGCCGCAGCGCACTACTTCGTGGTCGAGCGGCTCACGCTGCGCCTGCCGCGCTGGCCGCAGTCGTTGGAAGGCTTCCGGATCGCACAGCTCAGCGATCTGCATTTCGGCGACTACCTGCAAGAGCCGTACTTCAACTCGGTAGTCGACGCCATCAACCGCGAAGGCGTTGACCTGGCTTTTCTGACCGGCGATTACGTCACCTACGATGCTTTTTTCCATAAGACCCGGGAACGGGCCCGCGCCCTGATGTGGAGGTGCGCCAACGTTCTCGGCAAGCTCCGCACCAGGCGCGGCTGCTATGCCATCCTCGGCAATCATGATCTCGCGGTCGATCAGCGTGAGGTTATCGGATCGCTCGCGGCCAACAACATTCCCGTGCTGCGCAATCATGCGGTGCCCATCGGGTCCGCCAGTGAGCGCTTCTGGCTGGCCGGACTGGACGACGCTGGCGATGGGCTTCCCGATTTGCGCAGCACGCTGTGCGGCATTCCGCCGGAAGATTGCGTTGTACTCGGGGTGCACGAGCCGGACTATGCTGACGAGGTGGTCGGCAACAACGTCTCGTTGCAACTCTCCGGTCACTCGCACGGCGGGCAGATCAGGATTCCCGGCTCCGGCGCTCCCGTTCTTCCTCATGGCGCGAGGAAGTATCCGATGGGCCACTACCGGATCGGCCCCATGCAGCTTTATACGAACCGAGGCATTGGCGTGATCAACATTCCGGTGCGCCTCTTCTGCCCGCCGGAGATTACGGTCCTGACTCTCATGCGAGGTTAGAGTGCCGAGCAGACCCGCAGCATGCGGCCTCGCGCCTACTCGGCCGCCAGCGCCCGCGGGAACAGGATGTTGTTTTCCAGGTGGATGTGCTGGTGCAGGTCGCCTTCCATCCGCAGCAGCGCTTCGTAGAGCTTGCTGAAGCTGATGCAGGCATCCGCTGGAACAGAGTAATCGGCGCTCAGTTTGCGCATCAGCCGCAGCGCCCCGCCCGCGTTGTCGTGTTCAAACATCATCATGCGAATCGGACTCTCGACGGAGCCGAAGCAGGCGTGCGGCTGGGCGCCGTTTTCCTTCTGCGTCAGGTACGGGAACAAAATCTGCTCCTCTTTCATCAGGTGCGACTGCAGCTCTTCGGCGAGCGCCGTATACGTGGTCCGCAGTTCGTGCAATTCGTTGTGTCGCTCGCCGTGCGCCGCGCAGACCATGGTGAACAGGTTGCCGATCCGGGGAAGCTCGGCTTTCAGATAGACGTGATGCGTCTCCACGATGTGCGCGATCAACTCGCTCAGGCTCGTCGTCTGCCAGTCCTTGGCCGCCTTTGGCTCCGGCGCCTGCTGCGCTTCGTCCAGCATGCGTAACACTTTTTCGGTATGCACGCCCGCTACCGCGCACGCTTCTTCCAGCGGCTTTAATCCACCGCAGCAGTAATCGATGCCGAGCGATTCAAAGATGCGGGCTGCCTGTGGGATCTCCAGCGCCAGCTCCCGTACTGTCTTCTCTGCGGCTGCGTTCAGTGTTCCACTCATCGTCATTGCCATGCTCCTCGTGTAGATTTGCCGAGCCCCACGCCCGTGCTGCACTATCAATCTAGCGGCCCCGGCACGCCGGGCCGATGACTTAAGTCACGAGGTCACAAGCAAATTGTGGTGAATGGCCAGCAGGGCAGATCGCCTGCCGGCAGGCGAAGCAACTACGTTCGAGACTTCAGTCGCGCGGAATGCGAGGGCAGCGTGAGCCGCAGCCAGCGCAGTTCACTCGGACTCGACTTCCTGCTCCAGCGCCTTCAGGCTGCGCACCGATACCGTGCGCCCCTCGATGTGGATGATGCCTGACGCCTGCAACCGGCTCATGTTGCGCGACACCAGCTCGCGCACCGTGCCGATCTGCGCCGCCAGCTCCTGGTTGCTCGCCGGCAGCAGGAACTCGATCCCTTGCGGCCCCGGCTTGCCCGCGCGGGCCAGCCGCAGCAGCAGCGCAGCCAGGCGGCTGCGCACCGTGGTGAACGAAAGCTCTTCGATGATGTTGACCAGCGTGCGCAGCCTGCGGCCCACGAAACGCAGCACCTTCAGCGCCACCTCCGGACACTCCACGCAAACCGCCCGGAAGTCCGCCTTGCTGATGAACAGCAGCACCGAATCCTTGATCGCCATCGCCGAAGCCGGATAGGCACCGCCATCGAAGACCGGCACTTCGGCAATCGAATCGCCCGGCCCGTCGATCGCGAGCACTTGTTCGCGCCCGCCCGCCGAGCTCTTGAATATCTTCACCGCGCCCGTGTCGATCACGAACAACCCGAGGCACGGGTCGCCCTCGGTAAAAATCAGCTCGCCCATCGCGAATCGCCGCGTCAGCATACGGCGCGCGAGAAAGCTCAGCTCGTGGTCGCTCATGTCGGCGAAAAGCGGCGCTTTCGCCAGTACGGACTTCGGTTCTCTACCCGTGATCGGCGGCATGCCCGTCATTTTACCCTGCTCCGGCCCGGCTTTTCTTGCCTAGTGTGGGATGTAGCCGTCATGGCAGCCGTTTTGTTCCGATTGTGGAACACGCTCCGGAGCGGCCTGCCGAGCCGCTTTGGCTGGGCTATACTTCGGTACTTCCAGCCATCATGCTATTCAAGACCATCAGCGCCGCCGTGTTTGGCATCGACGCCAATCTCATCGATGTCGAGGTTGACGTCTCCGGCGTCAAGCTCAATGAAGATCGCTTCACCACCGTCGGACTGCCGGATACCGCCGTGCGCGAGAGCCGCGAACGCGTCCGCGCCGCGCTCAAGAACTGCGGCTACGACATTCCGCCCACGCACATCACCATCAACCTGGCGCCCGCCGACATCAAGAAGGAAGGCTCGGGCTTCGATCTGCCCATGGCCATGGGCATCGTCGGCGCTTATGGCGGGCTGACCCAGCGCGACATCTCGGACTGGCTGCTGGTCGGCGAGCTCTCGCTCGATGGTGGACTGCGCGGCATTCGCGGCGCCCTGCCCATCGCCATCGCGGCGCGCGCCCGCCAGATTAAGCGCCTGATCGTGCCCGAGGTGAACGCGCGCGAGGCGGCCGTGGTGCAGGGCGTCAGCGTCTATCCCGTGCGGACGCTGATGGAAGTGGTGCAGCTCCTCAATACCGGCAATGGCGTTGTCCCCATCGAAGTGGATGGCCGCTCGTTGCTGGATGAAGCGCAACAGTTCGGCGTCGATTTCCGCGACGTCCGCGGCCAGCAGACCGCCAAGCGCGCGCTCGAGATCGCCTGCTCAGGCGGACACAACATCCTGATGATCGGTCCTCCGGGCGGTGGCAAGACGATGCTGGCCAAGCGCATTCCGACCATTCTGCCGCCGTTCACCTTCGAGGAGGCGCTGGAAACCACAAAGATCCACAGCGTTGCGGGCGTGCTCGACAACAGCACGGGCCTGGTCGGCGTGCGCCCGTTCCGCGCCCCGCACCATACCATCAGCGACGCCGGGTTGATCGGCGGAGGCATGGTGCCGCGTCCCGGCGAAGTCTCGCTCGCCCACAACGGTGTGCTGTTCCTCGACGAGTTGCCCGAGTTCCCGCGCAACGTGCTCGAAGTGATGCGCCAGCCGCTCGAAGATGGCACGGTCTGCATCGCCCGCGCCGCCATGTCGCTCACCTTCCCGGCGCGCTTCATGCTGGCCGCCGCCATGAACCCGTGCCCGTGCGGCTTCTATAACGACCGCCAGCGTGAGTGCCATTGCACCCCGCCGATGATCCAGCGCTACCTGTCGCGCATCTCGGGGCCGCTGCTCGACCGCATCGACATTCACATCGACATTCCGGCCGTGAACTACAAGGAACTGCGCGCCCCCTCGGCGCCCGAGGGTTCGGCACAGATTCGCGAACGGGTGATCCGCGCGCGCGAAGTGCAGCTCAACCGCTTCGCCCAGGCCAAGGAGCGCAGCTACTGCAACGCGCAGATGTCAGCCCGCCAGATCCGCGCGCACTGCGACCTCACGACCGATTGCGAGCGCCTGCTCGAACGCGCCATGACCCAGCAGGGCCTCAGCGCCCGCGCCCACGACCGCATTCTGAAAGTCGCCCGCACGGTCGCCGATCTTGAAGGCGTGCCCAACATCGAACCCAAGCACATCGCCGAGGCCATTCAGTACCGCAGTTTGGACAGGACGTACTGGACGTAAGGTATTGAGCCGGGTGCCCCACCCGCACGCCCCGCTTTTGGGCATTAGGGCGGGGGGTTTGATTTTGCATTTGAATTGTCCGGATGCGGGAAGCGAAGAGTAGCGGCCGCCCCGCTACTTCGCCCGCGGATGCGTCTGGTCGTACACCTGCATCAGGTGCTTGGTCGAAAGCTGCGTATAGCGCTGTGTGGTCGCCAGTCGCTCGTGGCCGAGCAACTCCTGGATGGCGCGCAGGTCGGCCCCCTCCTCCAACATATGAGTACCGAAGGCGTGCCTCAAAGTGTGCGGATGCACCTCGGCGGGCAGCCCCTTGGCTATCGCCACCTGCTTTACGATCCGCCCGACGGAGCGCGTCGTGAGCCTGCCGCCGCGCTGGTTGATCAGCACGGCCGGCGTCGTCTTGCGAACCGCGCCGAGCAGCCTCTGCCGCGCGGGCAGGTAGATTGCCAGCGCCTCGCGCGCGGCGTCGCCGAACGGCACCATGCGCTCCTTCTTGCCTTTGCCGCGCACCAGGATGGACTCGGCTGCCAGGCTGATGCTATCGAGGTTCAAACCCGTCAGCTCCGAGTTGCGCAGACCACAGCCGTAGAGCAGTTCAAAAATCAGCCGGTCGCGCTCGGCAAAGGCGGCGCACTCCGGCATCTGCCCATCGAGTACCGTGTTCATCTCTTCGATGGTGGGCACGCGCGGCAGCTTCTTCGGCAGCTTGGGCGTGGCCACCAGCCGCGCCGGATTCTGCTGCACCTCTCCTTCGCGGGCCAGCCACTTAAAGAGGGAGCGCACCGCCGCCAGCGCCCGCGCCACCGACGGCTTGCTCAGTCCCTGCGCGTAAAGTTGCGCCAGAAAACCGCGAATCACCACGTGATCGATCTCTTCCGCGCGCGCCTTTCCCGCGTAAAGGGCAAAGCGCTCCAGATCGCTAGTGTAGGCCTTGAGCGTGTGCGGCGAGGAGTTCTGCTCAGCGAGTGATCGCAGAAACCGCGCAACCTGCTTACTCGTTGGCGTCAGGACTTCGCGGCTCATGCCTTCCTGCTCCTTGCCCGCGGATGGTGATCGAAGTAAACGGTCTTGAGCCGGTTCATCGCCAGGTGCGTGTAGACCTGCGTCGTCGAGATGTCGGCGTGCCCCAGCAGGCTCTGCACCGTGCGCAGGTCCGCGCCGTTTTCGACCATGTGCGTAGCGCAACTATGGCGCAGCATGTGCGGACTCGCATGGCGCGCGCCTCCCGCCGAAGTCGCCGACACGATCTGCCACACGCGCTGCCGGCTCAGCCTGCGCCCGCCGCGGGCGACGAACAGCATGGCCGAGTTCTTGCCGTTGCACAGGCGAACGCGCACATTCGCCATGTACTCGCGAAGGGCCTCGATCGCCGCGCGGCCCAGCGGAACAATCCGTTCCTTGTCTCCCTTGCCGCGCACCAGCACATAGCCGAGGTCGAGCTTCACGTCCTCCACCTTGGCGCCGCAGACTTCCGATACACGCAACCCGCCTGCATAGAGCACCTCCAGCAGCGTGCGGTTGCGCGTGGCCAGCGCCTGTGCCGTCGCTGTGTCGACTCCCTTCAACTCCTCGGCGGGCCCGATCATATGCTCCACCTCTTCGCGGGTGAGCATCTTGGGCAGGACCTTCCACTGCTTCGGCGTGTCCAGGTTGAGCGTGGGATCGACTTCGATGTGCCGGTCCAGCAGCAGGTGGCGGTAGAGTTGCCGCAGCGCGCTCAACTTGCGTGCTACCGAGCGTCCGTCCAGTGCAGCGTGCTTCTTCTCGTTTTTGGAGTGCAGCAGGTGATCCAGGTAATCGCGCACGTCCTGCCGGCGCGCAGCGGCAATCAACCGCTTTCTCTTGGTGAGGAAGTCTGCGAACCGCCCAATGTCCTGCCCGTAAGCCTCCACGGTCAGGCGAGCCAGTCCCTTTTCGATTCTGAGGTAGTCGAGGAAGCCGGCGACGGCCCGTTCGTTGGAAAGCGCCATGGCATGAGTATGCCCGTTATCGGACACGTTGGTAATGACACCCCAGATGCCACCCCAGATGACACCCCAGATGCCACCCCGGCGATCCGCAGATTTGACGACATCAATGTCAGATATGACGACGGTGTTTGGACGGTGCAGGGATGGACTTCGCAACACCGATTGTCGGGACCGCGCGCTTCAGTTCGGGGCTGCGTCGTCAGGGGACGGCCGGACCAGCCCGAGTTGCGGTGGGCGAACTTATAGGGTCCTGCCTACGGGCACAGCGCCGTAATGGCTGTCCACGTAGTCGTCGAGAATCTGCAGGAACTCGGCCACGATGTGGTCGCCGCGCAGAGTCGTCGTAAGACGTCCGTCGACAAAGACGGGCGCCTTCGGCTCTTCCATCGTGCCGGGCAGTGAGATGCCGATGTTCGAGTGCTTCGATTCGCCGGGGCCATTGACGATGCAGCCCATGACAGCGACCTTCATGTCTTCGACGCCCGCGTAGCGCAGCTTCCACTCCGGCATCTGGCGGCGGATATGCGCCTGAATCTGTTCCGCCATATCCTGGAAAAACGTGCTGGTGGTACGGCCGCAGCCGGGGCAGGCGGTGACCTGCGGGGTAAAGCTGCGAATGCCGATCGACTGCAAAATTTGCTGCGCCACCGTCACCTCTTCCGAGCGGTCGCCGCCGGGCGCGGGCGTGAGCGAAACGCGGATGGTGTCGCCGATGCCTTCCTGCAGCAGAATGGAGAGCGCGGCGGTGGAAGCGACGATCCCCTTGCTCCCCATGCCAGCTTCGGTCAGTCCGAGATGCAGCGGATAATCACAGCGGGCGGCCAGCGTGCGGTAGACGTCAATCAGGTCCTGCACAGTGCTGACCTTGGCGCTGAGGATGATCTGCCGGTGGCGCATGCCGTAGGTCTCCGCCAGTTCGGCCGAGCGCAGCGCGCTCTGGACCATCGCCTCCATCATCACCTCGCGGCCCATCATGGGCTGGGCAGCGTGGGCGTTTTCATCCATCATGCGGGCCAGCAATTGCTGGTCGAGCGATCCCCAGTTGACGCCGATGCGCACCGGTTTGTCGTTGGCGACGGCAACCTCGATCATGGTGCGGAAGTTGTCGTCGTCCTTGCGGCCGACGCTGACGTTGCCGGGATTGATGCGGTACTTGGCAAGTGCGCGCGCGCATGCAGGGAAGCGCTTCAGCAGCAGGTGGCCGTTGTAGTGGAAGTCGCCGATGATGGGCACGCTTACGCCCTGGTCGGCGAGCGCGGCCACGATCTGGGGCACCGCCTCGGCGGCGCCTTCGTTGTTGACCGTGACACGCACCAGCTCCGATCCGGCGCGGGCCAGGGCCGCCACCTGCTTGACCGTGGAGGCGACGTCGGCCGTGTCGGTGTTGGTCATCGATTGCACAACGATGGGCGCGGCGGAGCCGATGTGCACGCCGCCGACCTGGGCCGTAACCGTCTTCTTACGCTGTATCTCTGCCATAAAACTCAGTTTAGCACTCGATCTGCGGTCTTCTGCGAGGATCGAAGCCGTCCCGCGCGAGCTGCCCAAAGGTGCGGGTTAAGGCCGAACTAGGGCGGGATTCCGCTTGAGCAGCCGCAGCGAATTGCCCGGCAGCAGGCGTTGCACGCCACGCCCGGCGCGCGCGTTGAGCGCGAACGCGGGCCAATGGAGAAATACGATTATCGCTTTGCTGCCGGTTTCGCCTTGAGCTTGTGTTGCAGCAGGTCCATGACCTTCCGGACCTCGTAGTAGGCCGTGTGGCGCGCATTCTCCGAGACGCTGGCCTTGAAGTTGCCGTAGCTGATTCCGTTCACCGCCGCAGCCATGGCCTCGGCCACGCGCTGGCGTGGGATGAGCGCCCGGAACAGATAATCGCGTTCGGTGGTCTCTTCCACGATGGCCTCGGGAAAGACCCGCTCGATGTCACCGCGCACGCGCGCGCGGACCAGCAGATTTTCGCTGTGTTTATCCGGCTCCACGATCGACAGATATGCGTTCCGCAGGAAGACCCACACAGTGGTTCTCCTTTCCCTTCGGCAGCCTAACGGTGTAACCGCTGTTCCTGAGCAGTTTCGTTGGTTAGCCGGGAAAAGCAAGTGTTTTCTGCGGTACGCCTCCGATGCGCCGTGCCCGATGAAGTCAAAGAGCAGCGAATTCGGCTCAGGCAACCCATTACGGTCCAGTCGTCTTCAGGTTGGACTCGCGCTGCAGGTCATACATGTCACACCAGACTCGCGCGCAGGTTTCGTGCCGACGGTGCTCAGCAACGCCGGCAAGGTAGATTTCTGCCCTAGTCGGCGGGAGGGAGTGCCGACACCCACTTGGATTCTAGAAGGATTTGTGGAGAGTGCAGAAGTAGATTCGCGCGGGCAGGGTGTGAGTTGCGGCAAGCTCAAAAAAGTAAGGCGGACCGTTGCCGGTCCGCCACCAGGTTTGCGGTGTTTATGAGGCCGACTTTCGGGCGGCGACTATTTCATCCAGAGCAGCGCGTACTGCGATGCGGCTGCGCTCCTGATCGACTCCCATGCGTATCAGACCTTCACGAACGCATCCTGTGCGAAGTTGCTCGAGCAGCGCGGAGGAATCGAGCTTCAACTGCTGCGCGACGAGCATGGCGGTCGCGAACTGTCCGAAGTTCTTTGCGCTGGAAGCGTTATAGAGTTTGACGATCTGGCCCTGCGAGAGTCCGGTCCGCTGCCGCACCAACTGCATGCTCGGGCCGGTCAACTGCTCGGTCCCTAGTGGCTGCTGCCGGACTTCGCTGGCCGCAGCTTGGGCCATGCCAATGTTCATGGATTGGGAAAATGCCAACAATGGAATGAGTAGAAGAAAAGAGAGTAGAAGGACAGATTTCCTCATATTCGCCTCCTGAGGAAGATACTTGGGAACACCCATGAATGGGCCCGCGAGAAGCATAGGAGGCTGGGTGAGGCGTGCAGCAACAAAACATCCGGCGGTTCAGGGCGGAGTCCGCATTCGGGAATGGACGGCGGGTCTCAGCGGGCTACCTTGGCGCTGTACCGAATGCCAAGACTACCTAGATGCAAAACGCCCTCCTTGCGGAGGGCGCTTCGATTTAACGATTGAATTCAGCCGCTTAGAGCGAACTCATGTTCGACAGGAAGACGGCATTGCTGGCGGTCTTCGAGAGCTTGTCGATGAGCAGTTCCATGGCTTCGACGGGCGACAGCGGGTTGAGCACCTTGCGCAGTACCCAGATGCGCGCCAAGTCGTCCTTGGGGATGAGCAACTCTTCCTTACGGGTGCCGGAGCGCTGGATGTCGATGGCCGGGAAGACGCGCTTATCGACCAGCTTGCGGTCGAGGATGATTTCGCAGTTGCCCGTGCCCTTGAATTCTTCAAAGATCACGTCGTCCATACGCGAGCCGGTATCGACCAGCGCGGTGGCGATGATGGTCAGCGAGCCGCCCTCTTCGATGTTGCGGGC
>CAINCZ010000117.1 GCA_903847195.1 uncultured Acidobacteriota bacterium
CACGCAGGCCCACGACAAGGGCGAACCCGCTCCGGCCCATGCGGTGCGCGAGTGTCGGGAACTCCAACGCATCGCCGCCAAGTACCAAGCGGTGAGTCGGGCCAATCACCAATGGGTCATTTACGACGAGAACCGCAACTGGCATTTCACGCCCGTGTGGCCGGCCGATTACGCTGAGGCTGCACTGTTCCGTGGCGTGCAGAAGATCATCCTGACCTCGGCCACGGTGCGGCCCAAGACCGCCACATATCTCGGCATCCGTCCGCAGGACTTGGAAGTGTTTGAGTACCCTTCCACCTTCCCGGTCGAGACGCGCCCGTTCTATATCGTCCCAACCGTGACGCTCCGCCACACGACGTCGGCCGCCGACCTCGGCACCTGGCTGCGGCGGATCGACCAGATCTTGCAGATGCGCCAGGACCGCAAGGGGATCATTCACACGGTCAGTTACGCCCGCGCCAAGATGATTCTGCAGAACAGCCGGTTCGCCGCGCAGATGATCGTGCATACCTCGGAGGGCGGCGGCGCGAAACTGGCCGTGGAGCGGTTCAAGATGGCCAAGCCGCCAGCGGTGCTGGTGAGCCCCTCGGTGTCGACCGGGCATGACTTCCCGTACGATCAATGTGCGTTTCAAATTATTGCGAAGGTGCCGTTTCCGGATTCGCGCGATCCGATCCTGCAAGCCCGCCAAGTGTTCGACAACGAATACGGCATGTACATCACTATGCAAACGCTGGTGCAGGCGGCCGGGAGAAGCACGCGCGCAGCCGATGATTACTCGGAGATCTTCTGCATCGACGACAACATCAACTGGGTGCTCGGCAAGTACAAGCATCTCGCGCCCAAGTGGTTCCTGGCCGCGGTGAAGCGGGTGCAGGTATTGCCGCCGCCGCCGCCCGCGTTGTGGAAGGATCGATCATGAACATCCTCTATGCGGCCCGCGGGCCGTAATCCTCTCTCCGTCTCGTTCACCGGGCCGGTCGGCCACATGTGCTCACCTCGCCCATCGTCAGACAACCGCAGTGATCGTTAGGAGCAAACAGCAACATGGCCAAGCAGAACGCAGAATCCGGCGCTTCCCTCCGCCCGACCGAGATGGCGGCCGGCGGCGCCCTCATCGACGATGCCGACGTCACCATCGTCAACCCGCAGTTCGTCCTCTACGACTTCAACGGGAAGTCGGACACCAAGGTGTGCCTGTCCCTCGTGCTCAAGACCGACGACGGCGAGGAGCACACGGAGTATCTGAGCACGGCCGACCCCAAGCACTTCCAGCCCAGCAGCGACGGCAAGAAGTGCGTGGCCGTCAGCGACAAGGGCAGCCTGAACAACAGCAGCAAGTTCGCGCTGTTCATCGCCAGCCTGGTCAACTGCGGCTTCGACGAGAGCGCGATCGGGGATTCGGTGGACTTCCTGGACGGCCTGCGCGTCCACATCATGCGCAAGGCGGCGCCGAAGTCCTGGTCGAGCATCAAGCGGGCCGAGGGGCAGCGCGAGGCCACCATCCTGGAGGTCACGGCGATCCTGGACGCGGCCAAGCCGGTCGCGAAGGGCAAGACGGCAGGGGCGGCGGCC
>CAINCZ010000118.1 GCA_903847195.1 uncultured Acidobacteriota bacterium
CGGCGGAGCCGGTTTCTTCGCGGCAGCTTTGACTGCGGGCTTGGCTTTCTCCGGAGCCTTTGCGGTCTTGGCCGGTTTGGCCGGAGCAGCGGCAGGCTTGGGCTTTTCCGGAGCCTTCTCAGGCCTGGCTGGCTTGGCCGGAGCGACAGCAGCGGCAGGCTTCACTTTGTCCGCAGCCTTGTCGGGTTTGGCCGGAGCTGCGGTCTTGGCAGCCTTGGCCGGGGCCGATTTCTGCGCAGCGGCCTGCGGAACTGCGGGCGGAGCCGGAGCGACAGCCTGCGGCACCACGGGTGCGGCCAGCTTGGGCTTACGTCCGGGCTTGCCGACTTCGGCAGTGGCAGCGGCAGCCTTGGCGCGACCGCGCCTCGCGGGTGGCGGAGGCGGCGGAGGAGGCGGAGAAAATGGTTTAAGGAATTTCACTATCTCTGTGTGATTACGGGCTTTACCGTCCAGCATCAACAGGAATAGCTCTTCCACAATCTGCGGGTATTCGGCGAGCGATGGAGTGATGCGGAGCTCGGCCATCTCGGCAAACGGAAGCTTCTGCTTCACTTGCCGCCACTTGCCGAGGAAGTTGCCGATCTTCTGCGAGACCGCCTGCTGCTTGGTGTTGTTGGCCGTGAACAGGATGATCTCGGGATTGGCCTTCGACAGCAGTTGCCAGGTGCGCGATGGGGTGGAGGCATCCTTGCCGGACAGGTGCTTGACCAGATCCTTCGAGTGGTCTTCGATCTTCTGCCAGCTCTCGACGAGGTCGCGGCGCGGGATCTGGCGGCGGAGGTCGGCGACTTCCTTTTCGGGCAGACGCCGGGTCAGCAGGTGCAGCACCGAGGCAGCGGTGCTGAAGCTGTAGCCCAGGTCTGACATCTGCTGCTTGCCCTTGGTGAGCGCCGTCAGACCGTTGGTATCGATCTTGCCGATGTTCCAGTTTCGGTTGAGCACCTGCAGCCAGCCTTCCTTCTCGAGCACCCGCATCACATAGAGCGGATTCTCTTCAAAGGCCAGAGCCTCGATCTCCATGCCGACAGTACGGCGGCTGATGTATTCGATGTAGTTGTTCTCGCGGGCGGCGTCGTAACGGATCTGCGTACGCTCCTCAAGGGGCCAGTCGAATCGGGCCGAGAAGCGGATGGCGCGGATGAGCCGCGAGGGCTCCTCGTAAAAGGAATAGTTGTGGAGGATGCGCAGCAGGTGGGCTTCGATGTCGGCAACGCCGTTGGCCGGGTCGAGTAGCAACCCGCGCGAGCCGGGGTTGAGCGACAGGGCCATAGCGTTGACGGTGAAGTCACGGCGGCGCAGGTCCTCGGTGATGGTGGCCGGGGCGATCACCGGCAGCTTGCCGGGTTTGTCGTAGGTCTCGGAGCGAGCCATGGAGACCTCGGCGCGAACGCCGCCAGGCAATAGCAAATAAAGGGCTTTATGGTCGTCATCGACGCCCTCGACGCTGGCTCCCGCCTTGGTCAGGGCATCCTGCAGACGAATGGGATTGCCTTGGACGGTGAAGTCCAGGTCGCGGATCGCCAGGCCGCTGATCAGGTCGCGGACGGCGCCCCCGGTCAGGTACACGTTCATTTCATGAGCGCGGGCGATATCCTGCACAAGGCTTACCCCGCGCAACTGCTCGGGTGTAAGCCGCGATTCCATAGTGTAAATATAGTCGGCCATCGATTAGTGCTGAACCTGTCGCCTTTTCAAGAAATCGTTGATTACATGGCACTTAGCCCAAATCGATCCGAGGTGCGGTCGACCCAGGTTCGATTCCCCATAACCCCGGGGTGTAAGTGGCTCCGAGGACAAGACTTAGCCAGTCGGAGCAGGCGCGGTAAACAGAGGCACATTAACACAACCATTTACCGTTTGGCTACAAATGCGCCTTTGTTGCACAGTTTTTTTTGAAAAAGTGCGAAAATTCCCCGACTGGGATTAACCAGCCCGTAGTGTAGCTCCACGACTGGATTGGGGCGAGCCGAAGGCGGGGCAACAGCGTAGAGTGGAAGTCAGGATCATGGCCTCGACGCACAAGAAAGTCGTAGTGCGGAAAATGAACCGCGATTCGCTGAGAGGATACGTGGCACCGGAGTTCCTTGTGGAAAACCGGGTGGAGCTGCTGAACACGTCGGGCAACGTGGTGCAGATCGATCTGGCGGACATCAAGGGCGTATTTTTCGTGCGGGAGTTCGGAGACTTCGACGTGCCGGTGCGCAAGACGTTCACGACGCGTCCCCGGAGCGAGGGGCTATGGGTGCGCATGCGGTTCCGCGACAACGAAGTGATGGAAGGCATGATGCCGAACGATCTGGCGCAGATCAGCCCGTCTGGGTTCTATGTGAATCCTCCGGATACGCGGTCGAACATCCAGCGAATTTTTGTGCCCCGCACGGCGCTGACGGAGATCAGGGTACTGGCGGTGATCGGCGGGACGATGCGCAAGCGCAAGCTGACGGCCGACGAACGGCAGGCGGAGATGTTCGAGGAAGAACATTCGGCCTGAGGGAATCGGGTAATCGGGGAATTGAGCCATTGCCCCGATGCCGCTGAACCCCGGCCGGGGGGCCTGCACGGGCGAACAGCGGATTCCTCGCTGCGCTCGGAATGACAACAAGGGCGACTGAGATCCGGACAACAAGATGAAACTGCGTGAAGTTGCAGAGCGACTGGGCGCCGAGCTGGTGCCACCCAAGGAAACGCAAAGTCAGCATTTGCCGGGGACCCCGACGGCGGCCGAGGGCTGCGGCGAGATTGAGATCTCGGGCGTAGCCGGAATCGAAGAGGCCGGGCCGGGCCAGATTACCTTTGTGGCGAATCCGAAGTACGCCTCGGCGGCCAAAACTACGCGGGCGACAGCCGTGATCGTGACGCCGGAGTTTCCGCAGATCGAGGCGGCGACGCTGCGCACGGCGAATCCTTACCTGGCATTTGCCAAGACCATTGAACTCTTCTACCAGCCTCCGCGGTACCGGCCGGGCGTGCATCCGACGGCAGTGATTGACCCGACGGTGAAGCTGGGTCGCAATGTGCACGTGGGCGCCTGCGTGGTGATCGACGCGGATGTGGAGATTGGCGACGATAGCGTGTTGCTGCCGCACGTGGTGATCTACCGGGGGGCGCGGATCGGCAATCGCTTTTTCGCGCACGCGCACGCGGTGGTGCGCGAGTTCTGCCGCCTCGGTGACGACGTGGTGCTGCAGAACGGCGCGCTGATCGGGACGGACGGCTTCGGCTTTGCCCGCGAGAGCGACGGCAGCTGGTACAAGATGCTGCAGGCGGGTCCGACGGTGCTGGGCGACCGGGTGGAGGTGCAGGCCAACGCCTGCATCGACCGGGCAACCGTGGGCGAGACCCGGATCGGGGCGGGCACGAAGGTTGATAACCTGGTGCAGATCGGCCACGCTTGCGAGATCGGCGAGAACACGATGATTTGTTCGCAGACGGGGCTGGCGGGGTCTTCCGTGGTAGGGAACCGGGCGATCCTGGCGGGGCAGGTCGGGGTGGCCGGGCACTGCACGCTGGGCGACGGCGTGATCATGACGGCGCAGAGCGGCGTGTCGCACGATGTGCCGGCGGGCAAGATGATCAGCGGCAGTCCGGCGATCGACAACAAGCAGTGGCTGCGTTCGGTGGCCGTATACAATCGTCTGCCAGAACTGGCCCGGGCCGTGCGTGCAGCGACGGCGGGCGATAAGTCGAAGGCGGAGAAGTCCGAGTAGCGAGCGCGGCTCGCGGGCTATGGGCTACGACTCGGGACCGAGGCAGGCGCGATGAGCGGAGATGAGCTGGGAGGCAAGGGTCCAATACCGGTCGCCGCCGACGGGGGGCCGATCCGCGTGCTGCTGCTTGACGATATCGAAGACAACCTCATCCTGCGCTCCACCATCCTTCGGC
>CAINCZ010000119.1 GCA_903847195.1 uncultured Acidobacteriota bacterium
CGCAGATCCCGCTGGGACGGCTGGCGGATCCGAGCGACCTGGTGGGAGCCTGCGTGTTTCTGGCCTCCCCGGCCTCGGACTTCATCACCGGCCAGACGCTGTTCGTCGACGGCGGCGTGACGGCGCAGTAGGAGAGGCAAGTCGTGCCGCCCTGCGGTGCGGCACGTATCAGCATTATGCCGGCTGCGAAGAATGGACGAGCAGGGCTTCGACCTGCTTGGAATGATGGCCGTATTTATGCCCGTAACTCGCCACATTGGCGAGCTCTTCCAGCGCGCCTGGTACGACCAGAAGGTGCATTGCGGCGGGAGAGATGTTTACATTTGGGCAATCGGCAAGCCCGGCGATTGCGTATTCCATTGCCGTCCGGCTGCGGACGCGGTATCAGTAACTGGTTGAAAATGGGCTTCCTTCCGTGAACTGCATACGCGGAGTTGCAAGAGCCGCGCCATGCTAAGCAGTGAATCGCAATCAACGGAGCCGAGGGATCAGATATGCAGAGCGACGATAACGTGCAGATGCACAGGATGGGCGCCTGGTCGGCGGGACCGGGCTGCCACGGCGGCTGTGGAGTTAAGGTCTTCGTCAAAGACGGAAAATTGCTGAAGGTGGAGGGCGATGAAGATCATCCCTATCACCAGGGCAGATTGTGTCCGCGCGCATTGGCCATGACGCAATATATCGACCATCCTGATCGGCTCCGTTTTCCCCAAAAAAGAGTGGGCGCGAGAGGCGAGGGCAAGTGGGCGCGCATATCGTGGGATGAGGCGTTTGACACCTGCGAACATCGTCTGCGCGAAATCCGCGACAAGTACGGCGCCGAGTCGATGATCTTCGGTCAGGGAACCGGGCGCGATTCGGGCGGCCCGATTATTTTCCTTGCCTATGCTTATGGCAGCCCGAACTGGACCTTGTTCGGACTCTCCGGCATCGCCTGCTTTACTCCCCGGCTGGCCTCGATGTTCCAGGTCCACGGCGACGCGACGTTCCCGGATGCGGGCCAGTTCTTCCCCCAGCGCTATGACGATCCGGAGTATGTGGCTCCCAAGGTCCTGCTTTCGTGGGCGAGGAACCTGCAGGGCAGCCAGTGCGCCGACCATTACTTCAGCGGCCATTACGTCATCGACATGATGAAGCGCGGCACGAAGCTGATCGTGGTCGATCCGATCAACTCGTGGGAAGCCTCGCGCGCCGAGCTGTGGCTGCGCGTTCGTCCGGGCGCGGATGGAGCGCTGGCCCTGGGCATGCTCAACGTCATCATCAACGAAAACCTTTACGACAAGGAGTTCGTTGAGAAGTGGACGCATGGCTTCGACAAGCTGAAGGAAAGAGTCAACGAGTATCCGCTCGACGAGGTCGAGCGCATCACGTGGGTGCCGAAGGACAAGATCATCAAGGCGGCCCGCATGTACGCCACCGCCAAGCCGGCGGCGATGCGCTTCGGCCAGCCGCTGGACAGCAACGCGGAGGCCGTCGCCACTATTCACGCGCTCTCGTGCCTGTGGTCGATCACCGGCAACCTCGACGTGCCAGGCGGCAATGTGATCAGCCGGCCGCCGTACGGCGTTACCCTCTATCCCTATTCCACCCAGGAAGTGATCCAGCTATACGGGCAGGAATTCGTGGACAAGATGAACCAGAAGCGCATCGGCGCCGATCGTTACCCGCTGGTGAAGAACTTCCGCTCCTGGGCGCTGTCCGACTGCGTTCTGGAACAGATGGAGACGGGCAATCCGTATCCGATCAAGGGCCTGTGGTGCCAGACGAACAACTTCATCGCCGGAACCGCGCAGGATCCGCGGCGGCACTACGAGGCGGTGCGCAAGCTGGAGTTCAACGTCGTGGTCGATACGTTCATGACCCCGACGGCCCAGGCAATTGCCGACCTTGTACTGCCTGCGGCCACGTTCCCGGAGAAGGACTCGGCCTTCACGACGGGCGTTCCCTGTAACGCCATCTATAAAGTGCTGACGGTCGACGAGTGCAAGCCCGACTGGGAGATCAACTTCGAACTGGCCAAGCGCCTGAGTCCGCAGTCGGTGCCGTGGGGCAGCGTGCGGGAACTATTGACGGAGCGGCTCAAGGTCACGGGACATACGTTTGAAGAGCTGTGCAAGAAGCCCTGGGTGATGGCTCCGAAGGGGCACCCGTCCGGTTCGGTGCCTTATCGCCGGCATGAAAAGGGACTGCTGCGCCCGGACAAGCAGCCGGGATTCCGCACCACGACCGGCAAGGTGGAGCTGTATTGCACGAACTTCGAGAAGTACGGGCTCGATCCGCTGCCCTACCATGCGGAGCCGCTGGAGAGTGAAATCAGCACGCCCGAGATTTTCGCGAAGTATCCGCTGATCATGATGACGGGCCGGCGCGTTGGGGTGATGTTCCACAGCGAGCACCGGCAGATTCCGTGGCTGCGCGAGATCAATCCTGATCCGACGGTCGAGATTCATCCGGATACGGCCAAGCCGCTTGGTATCGAAGACGGCAACTGGGTCTGGATCGAGGGCGTCAGGGGCAAGGTCAAGCGGAAGGCCAAGCTGACCCCCACCATGCACCCGAAGATCGTCCAGGCGCAACATGGCTGGTGGCTGCCGGAGACCGAGGGCGCAGGCCCGAACTTCTACGGCGTCTGGGACCTGAACGTCAACCAGTTGATCCCGATGGGACACCCCAGCAAATCCGGCTTCGGCGGGGCGTTGACGAAAACCATGCTGTGCCGGATTGAGAAGATCAAGGATTAGGGGAGGATGAAGAAGATGTCGAGAAAAGGGATCATGATCGACTACGACTACTGCACGGGCTGCCACTCGTGCGAGGTAGCCTGCAAGCAGGAACATGGTTATCCGGTCGGCAAGGGCGGCGTTCATCTGTGCGAGATTATGACCGAGCTGCCGGATAAGACATTGCGGCTGGACTACATCCCCTTCCTGACGGCCTATTGTGACCTTTGCGCGGCGCGGACAGCGAAAGGCGAGCTCCCGTCGTGCGTCAAGCACTGCCAGGCGGCCACCATGTATTACGGAACGCTGCCGGAGCTGGCCGAACGGATGGAACACAAGTCCCACTGCGTCCTGTTCACCCCGAAATAGCGCCAACCCCGTCACCGGGCCGGAAACGGCCCGGCGATTGCTTTTATCGGCCCGCGATTCCCGCTTCAGCGCTCGCCAAAGAGGTGGGCTGCGCTGCATGACGGCGGTTGATACTCATGTGGGTGGAAGTTACCTCAATCCGCAAGCATAGCCGAGGGCAAGTTCCTCCAAGGACAGGACAGAAATCATGGCCGCCGCCACTGCATCTGCATTGACCTTTAACCGGTTCATCCATCCGAAATCGATTGTCGTCGTCGGCGCCAGCAGCAACAAGAGCAAGCCGGGCGGCAGCATCACCCGCAACCTCATGCAGAGCGCTTTTGCCGGTGAGCTGTACCTGATCAACCAGAACGCCGAGGTCATCAATGGCAAGCAGTCCTGCGCCAGGATCGACGAACTGCCGGACGGAATCGACCTGGGGTTCATCGCCATCCCGGTCAAGGGCGTGTACCAGGCGGTGCAGGAACTGAGCGCCAAGAACTGCAAGGCCGTCATCGTGCTCACCGCCGGCTTCGGCGAGGCCGGTGAAAGCGGCAAGGCGGAAGAGCAGCGGCTGGTGGAACTGGTCAACAAGGAAGGGCTGACCATGATCGGCCCCAATGTGGTCGGCGTGGTGACGCCCCACCACGGCGGCAAGTTCGCCGGCATCATGCCCAAGTTGAAGAAGGGCAGCATCGACGTGGCCAGCGCCTCGGGAGCCACCATCGACTGGGTGATGGAGCAGGCCGACGTCCGCGGGCTGAAGTTTGAAAACGTCTTCAGCTGCGGCAACTCGGCGCAGATCGGCGTAGAAGACGTGGTGGAGATGCTGGACGAGAGCTTTTGCGAGGGCGACGCAAAGGTGAAGATGATCTACATGGAGGGCATCAAGAAGCCCGCCAAGCTGCTGAAGCACGCCCGCAGCCTGAGCGAAAAGGGCTGCACCCTGGTGGGCATCAAGTCAGGCGTATCGGAAGAAGGCAGCCGCGCGGCCGCCAGCCACACCGGCGCCATGGCGACCTCCGACACGGTGGTGCAGGCGCTGTTCGATAAAGCCGGCATCGTCCGCGTCCGGAGCAGACATGAACTGGTCGAAGTGGGCTGCGTGCTCGATGCGCTGAAGAACCACACGGATATCCGCAGGGTATGCACCATCACCGACGCGGGCGGTCCGGGCGTCATGCTGACCGACGAGTTGAACAAGTACGGCCTGTCGCTGCCGCGGCTGAAAGAGAACACGCAGAGGCGTATCGCCGAGATCCTGCCCTCGACCGCCACGCCGAGCAATCCCGTCGACTGCCTGCCCACGCAAACCGGTCAGCAGATCGCGGGCATCATCCGCATTCTGGCGGAAGAGAAGGAAGCGATCGACGCGATCGTGGTGATGACCGGCAACTCGATGCTCTCCGACAAGTGGGACTGCTACGCGGAGATCATCAAGGCGATGGAACAGTCGCCGATTCCGGTCCTTCCGGTGCTGAGTTCGGTCTCGACCTGCGTTGAGTTACTCGAGAAATTCAAGGCGACCGGCAAGGTCTATTTCGACGATGAAGTAAAGGTAGGCACCGCGCTCGGCCAGATCGGCACCCGGCGGCCACTCTATGCGCCGGAGGCGACTCTGCCGAACTATGACAAGCAGAAGCTGGCTGCAATCCTCGCAGGCCGCACGGGCGTTGTGCCGCCCAAGGCGTGCGACGAACTGCTCAGCGCAGCCGGATTCCGCAAGCCTCAGACCATCGTGGCTGGCAGCAAGGCGCAGTTGCGCGACCTGGCCAAGGGCATTCAGTGGCCGGTCGTGGTGAAGGTCATCGGCCCCCTGCACAAGAGCGACGTCGGCGGCGTGATGGTTGGGGTGAAGTCGGTCGAGGAACTCGAAGGCGCGTGGGACCGGATGCAGAAGATCGATCAGTTCGCCGGCGTGCTGATCCAGCAGATGGTGCCCGGAGCGGAAGTTATCCTCGGCGCGAAGAAAGAAGAAGGGTACGGCCATCTGCTGATGTTCGGCCTGGGCGGCATCTTTGCCGAGATTCTCAAGGACAGCCAGTTCGCGCTTGCGCCTCTGGGCCTCAAGGAGAGCGAAGACGTGATCCGCCGAATCCGCTCGCTCAAGTTGCTGGAGGGTGCGCGCGGGCAGAAGGGCATGAGCATCCCGGTGCTGGCCGATTACCTGACGCGTCTGGGCCGCATGGTGTGCGACTTCCCGCAGATATCCGAAGTTGATTTCAACCCGGTCAAGGGCGAAGGCGACAACCTGTTCGTCGTTGACTGCAGGATCATCATTTAGCAACAGGCCATTTTGAGTTACGAAGTATCGAGTCCCCAAACGGCGATTGAATCAGCTCCTGTCGGGGGAACGGAATCGAGGCACCATACATATATCAAGTCTGCATCGACACGAGAGTATCGTTGCCGGCTGCGTAGTGCTGGCCGATCAGGGACGTAAGCGAGAATCCAAGCGGGAGCGCGGCCTCAAGGGAATCGACCAGGGCAACTTCCAGGCCCAGGGCAAGCGGGATGGTCCGGAACGGAAACGGAAGGTAGACTCGCAGCGGCAGAGTGTAGTATCGAGTGCAGACAATCGGCCTGATTCGTCGTCAGGCCGATTGCGCTTTTTGCCGGGGCGGCCCGATTTCCGTTTGTTGATCGCGTCTGACTCTCGCAAGCCACGACGCCAGGAGAAAACTCTCGAGTGACGCAAGAACGTGAGGTCGGATCCGTCGATGCTGGCAAGTCGCGGCTGCAGTTTTGCGCCGAGCGGTTGCAGCGGACACGGGATGCAATGGAGCTGAGGCAACCGGATCGCATTCCCGTTCTCCTCGGTTTTGGCAATGGATTGGCGGACCTGGCCGGTGCGACCAGGCGGCAGATGTTGGAGAACTCCGAACAGCAGAACGCCGCGCTGCTTGCGGCTGCGCAGCGTTTTCAGCCGGACGTCGTCTTTAGCTATCCGTTCGGTTGCGAGGTGAGCCGGACGCTGGGCGATCGCATGACCAAGTGGCCGGGGCTGGGTCTCGAAGACAATCAGTCGTGGCAGTTTCACGAGCAGGAATTCATGAAGGCTGAGGACTACGACGACTTCCTCGCTGACATGGGCGACTGGACGCTTCGCAAGTACCTGCCGCGTGCTTTTTCGCAACTTGAGGGGCTGGCGCTGCTGCCGCCGCTGGGCCTGCTGTCGGGCGGCTTTTATGGGATGGTCAGCCAGGTTGCAAAATTCAACCTTCCTCCCGTGCGGGCAGCGCTGGAAGCACTGGCTAATGGTGCACAGGCGCGCCTGGAGTACGTCCAGCGTTTGCGCGGGCAGATCAAGCATTTGGCCGACAACGGTTTTCCGCCTTCACCGCTGGCGGGTCCAACGGCATGGGCTCCCTTCGATTTCATGGCCAACACGCTGCGCGGCATGAAGGGCATCTTCTTCGACATGCGCCGCTGTCCGGAGAAATTGCTGGCTGCCGAAGCGCGCCTCGTCAAAATGCAGCTGGACACCGTCATTGGCGATTGCAAGGCCTTCGGTTCGCGCAGCGTGATGATGTACCTGCATCGCGGCTCCGACGGGTTCATCTCGATCCGCGACTTTGAGCGGTTCTATTGGCCGCAATTGAAAGCGCTGATCCTGGGACTTGTCGATGGCGGAGTTGTTCCCTTCATCTTCTGGGAGGGCGTCTGGGATGAGCGCCTGCAGTTCCTGACGGAGTTGCCCAAGGGCAAGACCGTCGGCGCATTTCAGGACAGCGACCTGATCAAGGTGAAGCAGGTGCTGGGCGATACGATGTGCATCGTCGGCGGCATGAAGCTCTCCATGCTTACGGGCGTTCATAGCAAGCAATTCATCCGGGACTATACGCGAAGGCTCTGCGCGGAGGTCGGCAAGGGCGGCGGCTATATCATGTGCACCGACATCTTCGAGCTGGAAGGCACGGATCCGGAGATGGTCAAGGTGTGGATCGACGCCACCCGGGAGTTCGGCCAGTATTAAGCGCCGAGGAAGTCTTGCTGCCCGCTTCCAGTTCAGGCCGAAGTCTCCAATCTCCTGCTGCTCAGCTTTCCGGGGCGGGTCAAGTCAAGCAATAGTGCGCGATTTGCCTGGATAAAGAAGAAGGAGCCGGGACGGAGGGAGCCGCAGCCCTCAGCTTGTTTCGCGGCTCTCAATTGGATCAGGCCGATCGTGGAATTTGGGGAGCCTCCGGCCTTTTGACCTGGCCCGGAATTTCCAAAAGCAGATCAACGCGGTCGTCGTCTACCAAGCGGTGCCATGCTGCGCTATCATGTCCCGGAACTTCATAGAACTCAGGGACAATGTGCTGCCATGGCTAAGCGCCTGGTTGTCTTCGCCACCTTGCTGATTCTGTCCGCTGTTGCCTTTGGCCGCGAAAGCGGCTGGATCGAAGTGCGCAGCGCACATTTCATTGTGGTCACCAACGCCGGCGAGAAGCAGGCGCGCACGGTGGCCGACCAGTTTGAGCGTATGCGGGCCGTCTTCCGCCGCGCCTTTCCGGGATTGCCCGCCGACTCGGCGGCGCCCATCACGGTGCTTGCCGCTAAGAGCGAGAAAGACTTCCGCGACCTGCAGCCGGAATCCTACCTGCAAAAGGGACAGCTGAAACTCGCCGGGCTTTTCCTCAATACCGCGGAGCGCCAGTTCATACTGCTGCGGCTGGATGCAACCAGCGAACAGCACCCATTCGCCACCGTCTACCACGAGTACACGCACTTCCTGACGCGCAAGACGCAGGAGTGGATGCCGCTGTGGCTCAACGAAGGTCTGGCGCAGTTCTATGAGAACACCACCATGCGTGACAAGGAGGTGACCCTTGGCGAGCCCAGCGCGGTCAACATCCACCTCCTGCGCCAGACCCGCATGCTGCCGCTCGCCCAACTGTTCACGGTCGATCATTCGTCGCCCTACTATCACGAAGACAGCAAGGGTACGATTTTTTATGCACAGTCCTGGGCGCTCGTCCACTATCTGCTCATCAAGGACTTTCGGGACAAGACCAGCCACGTGGGCGACTACGTGAAACTGGTCAGCCAGCAGGTCGATCCGGTTACCGCCGCCACTCGCGCCTTTGGCGATCTGCAACTGCTCCAGAAAGAGCTGGCAAAGTATCTCGGGCAGTCCAGCTATGGCGTATTCCGCATGCTGGGAGCAGTCGCGGTGGAAGACGCCGAAGTCAAGGTGCGTGCTCTTACCGCCGCGCAGGATGCCGCCGCGCGGGGTGAGTTCCTTGCGTATAGCAATCGCGCGGCCGACGCTCGGGTTGCTTTACAGGCGGCGTTGCAAGAGGACTCCGACAACGTCGCGGCGCTGGAGGCGATGGGCTACCTGGAGTTTCGTGCGGGCCATCCGGAAGAGGCTCGCCATTGGTACGAACGCGCGGTCAAGCTCGACTCCAGCAGCTACATGGCCCATTACTTTTTTGCCGTGATCGCCATGAGTTCGCTGGAAGGGGACGGCAGGGAAGAGGAGATAGAAAAGAGCCTGCGCATTGCGATCCGCCTGAACCCGTCCTTCGCGCCCGCCCATGACCGGCTGGCGGCCTTCTTCGCCATGCGGCGGCACAAGCCGGACGAAGCGTACCTGCTCGCCGTCACTGCCGTGCAGTTGGAGCCGGCCAACCTCGGCTATCGGCTCAACTACGCCAACATCCTGGCGATGAATGAGCGCCTGCAGGACGCCGTGAACGTAACCGCGGCCGCGCTGAAGGTAGCTCGCACGCCGGAAGAAGTAGCGCGCGTGGAGCGCTACCTGCACCAGTTTGAAAAGGTTGCCGCTTCGCGGGCAGCTTTCGCCGAGCAGCAGAAACGAATGGATCTCGCTGCTGCTTCTGCGCCTCCATCCGCGCCAATCGCCGACCAGGTCGAACCCGGAGGAGACGCTTCGCCCGCCTCACTGGGGCCGCGGGTGGCGTCCAGGGGAAAGCCGCGCGTGACGACGGGCACCATTCGCAACGTGAAGTGCTCTGCCCCGGCCAGGATGGTCTTCCAGCTCGCGGCGCGTGATGGGGTTTACACGCTACAGACGGAAAACTATTACCGCGTCGAGTTCTCGGCGCTCGGATACCAACCCGTCGGCGAGCTGCTTCCTTGCACGCAGCTGGAAGCCCGAACGGCCCAGGTCGAATTCCTGGAAACGGAGGGGAAGACCGGTCAGGTGAAGGCGGTCGAGTTGCGCAAGTAAGAGACTGCCCGCTACGGGCGCCCGCCTGCGCCGAACGCACGCTTCGCCAACCGCAGGGGGCTGGTCATGCTCCACCACACGGAGGACAGGATCATGGCCACGGTTTGCCACGCCTCTTTATCGGTGGCCGGCATCGGTTTTGCTTCCGGCGCGAAGCCCCGCACACGGCGGATCAGGTTTCGCGCGGGGCGCGTGATGCGCCAGGATGCGCTATTCCAAAGCGCGTCTAATATCCGGTAAGGCTCGTCATCTCGCGCGGGGAGTGCCGGTGGTGGCGGCGGAGGGGGCGGCGCGGCCTCGCGGCTCTGCAACTGGCGGCGAGCTTCATCCCGCTCCAGCGTCGCCCGCATCAACTCTTCAAGCCGGTTTCCGGCCTGCGAGAAGAAGTAACGCAGGAACGTGCCGCGAGCGCTGTCCGGCCGGCACAACTGCTGTACCGCCTCGGGACACTCACTGCCCACTAGCACCACTCCGAGACCGCACGAATGAAAGAACTCAAAGTGGGGATACCGGGTGGAGAGCTCTTCCCAGTATCGCCACACACCGTAGTCGGCATAGCGCACGTTCGTATCGTGCAGCAAGACGACGCCGCGCGACGACAGCTTCGGCAGCCAGGTTTCAAAGTCGTGCTTTACCGATTCGTAGATGTGGTAGCCGTCGATGTGCAGCAGATCGATGCTGCCGGGCGCGAACTCGGCGGTGGCCGCATCGAAGGTCGTTTGCTGCAGTTGCGAAAAGCTACCATACCGCGGATCGTGATGCTGCCTGAGGTCTGCAAGAATATCCGGTCCGTAAAACCCGCATTGCGGGTCGCCCTCCCAGCTATCGATGCCGCAGCAGCGCGCGCCAATCTGCAACTCCTGCACCGCCTGGCAGAGAGCACAGTAAGAAACTCCAGAGTAGGTTCCCAGCTCAACCACAACCCGTGGAGTCAGCAGGTCTACGAGAAACATCGCGAATGGGACGTGCCCCATCCAGGTTGAAAACGCGATCCGATGCGGCGTGGCGAGGCAGATGGGATGAGCGAACGGATCGGGCGAACTGTTACACATGAATGAACCCCGTTGCGATTTATCTCGGCCAGTGGCATCCGACGCCAGCGCCGTTTGCCCGGGACCGGGCGGTAGCGTATCGATCGCGTCCAGCGCGCTCGCCTTCGATCCCCACTTCTCATAAAACATGCGGAAGTTCTGCTCGATGCAGGCCCCCAGTCCGGGCTCCTGCTCGAGCGCGGGTTGCGTCGTCCCGCCTCCCTCGTGCTGGAGCGAAACCGGAACCTGGAAAAGCTGGAATCCGCGCAGGCGCGCTTCAAAGCAATAGTCCACGTCCATTACGTAGGCCCATTTGTATTGCGGGTCAAACGGACCGCATGCCCGCAGCAGCTCTCTGCTTATATAGACGCCGCCAAAGGTCACCCACTTTACCGAGCGGACCCGCCCCAGCAGCAGCGGAGAAACCGCACCCTCCAGCGATTCGGCGCCGTCCGGCACCGGGCCGTGCAGGTAGGTGATCTTCCCTGCGACGAAGTCCCCGCCCCCGCACTGCAACTGAAGTGGCAGTTGCGCGTCGGGCCGCGGGCAGAAGAGATTGCAGGCGATCATGCCCGCCTGTGGGAGTTCATCGCGGTACTTCAATAACTCGTCATACCAGGCGTTGGACACATCTCCGGGCATCGGCGCCATGTCGGTATGCATGATGATGATGTCCCGGTCGGGGAACTGGTTCCAGCAATGCTCAAAAGCGCGCTCTGGCCCAATGCGCTCACGGTCCTGCCAGAAGAAGAAATCCAGCTTGCTCCCGCGTTCCTCGTCGAGGCCAAACTTCGCCCGCACCTCGGCGGGCTCCCAGTCGTGAAGATAGGGACAGAGGATGGCCGGAGCTGCTTGAGTCAATGTCATAGGGTCAGCCGGCGCTCAGGCCTGCTTGCAGAACTACTCCCTCGTGCAGATTCACTGGGCCAGCATAGCATTCAAGTATGCTGTCGGCATCGAGATACGCGGCGAGGCCCAAAGCGGTGAGCGCCAGTCGGCTGAGAGCGGTGAAGAGCAAGGCGAGGCAAGGGCGGCGTTCCCTGCGGTTACCGGTACGCCAACACCTTGGTCAGCCGAAGCCGGTGGGATAGAATCGTGCCTCTGCATGGCACACTGCGCCGATCGCAAACGAATCCGCTGGATCGCGGCTCCCGCCCTGGCCGCCGCCATCGGGGCCTGCCTGGTGCTGCTTATCGTCGCCGAACTGCGCGCGGATTCACCAGCTGCCTCCAACTCAACGCGCCCTGTGGCTGCGCCTGCGGGCGTCGCGCTTGACCTGCACGACTCCTACGGCGACGGCACGCCAGATGGAATGCGTCTGGCCGCCGAATCCGACCGGCAGAGCTTTCGGCGGTGGTTCGCCTTCCTGGCCGAGACCCGTTATTTCGCTCCGGAAGCTGCGGCTGCGGAAGTGATCGACTGTGCGGCACTCCTGCGCTTTTCTTATCGCGAAGCGTTGCGCCGTCACGATGCCCGCTGGGCCGCAGACCGCGGCATCCCGGTAGTGCCTGAGCTGGGCAACGTGGCGCAATACGAATATCCGCACACCGCGCTGGGAGTGGCGCTGTTCCGCGTCCGGCCCGGGCCCTTCCTGCCGCGTGATCTGCGCAGCGGGGCGTTCGCAGAATTTGCCGACGCCAACACGCTACGCCGCTACAATGCTTTTTTCGTGGCGCGCGAGCTTCGCATGGCGCGGCGCGGCGACCTGCTCTTTTTCTACCAGCCGGGGCAGGATTCGCCCTACCATGCCATGATCTACCTTGGCCGCAGCCAGCTGGAGCAGCGGCCGGAAAATTTCGTTGTTTATCACACCGGGCCCATCGGCAAGAAGGCGGGAGAGATTCGCCGCATCACAGTTGGTGAATTGATGGCGCATCCCGAGCCGCGCTGGCGCCCGTTGCGCGAGAACCCGGTTTTCCTTGGCGTGTATCGTTGGACCATTCTGCGGGGAGCGAACTGATGAGACGCGGATTCGCAGTCCTGTTGTTCTTGCTTTTGGCGGTGTGCGCGCCGGCTCTCGCCGAGGGCGACAAGTCGTTCTCCGTGAGCAGCAATGAGACCGTTTACCCGGGACAGAAGCCGAAGGTTTCCGTCTGGGCGCACGACGTCGCATCGCTCGAGTTCCGCGTCTACCGGGTCAACGACCCCGTGCGCTTCTTTGCGCAGCTGCAGGAGCAGCACCGCTTCGGCGGCCGCGAGCCGCGGGCGCGACGGGCCGTCACCTGGCTCGAGAAGTTTCACGCCTGGAAGCACGGGATCTGGACATGGGTTCGAGACTTCGTCCGTGCGCAGTTCAGCCAGAATTCGCGGGAGAAGATTCGCGAATGGCGTTCGCAGGATCACGTAAAGTCGGTCAGCAAGGTGGAAACCTACGCGCAGGTGCCGCTGCTCAATCAACAGCAGCTGGTGGCGGCGTGGCGCTGGGCTCCGCCGCCCAACCGGCAGCGCTGGCAGAGCGAGTCGGTTGTGATCCCCGTGCAGGATGCGGGCGTCTACCTGGTGGAAGCGGCCGACGGAGACCTGCGCGCCTATTCCATTGTGATGGTCAGCGACATCGCGGTCATCACCAAATCGTCGCCGGGGCAGTTGGTCAACTTTGTCGTCGACCGCAAGTCGGGCGCGCCCGTGGCGGGCGCGACCGTGCTGGTCTGGGCGAGCAAGCGCGAACTGGCACGCCTGCAAACCGATGCCAACGGGCTGGCGTCCACCACGATCAGCCTCTCCGATCCCGAAGACGTCGCGGTGCTGGTGCGCCACGGCGCGCGCTTCGCCATCAATTCACTCGATGGCTGGAACCTCGGCAACAATCCCGACAAGAAGATCGAGTCCTACGCCTACACCGATCGCCCGGTTTACCGGCCCGGCGACACCATGCATTTCAAGTTCATGCTGCGCAGCCGCCAGCCGCAGGGGTATCAACTGCCGCAGGCGCGCGAAGTAAGAGCTGAGATCACCGACGCGAACGGGTCGTCCAGGCTCCAGAAGACCTTCGCCGTTTCCGCCATGGGGACCTTCAGCGCCGACTTCGCGATCCCTGCCGATGCCGCCCTGGGCGGCTGGTCGATCGGCGGCAGCCTCGGCGATACTCATGTGAGCGGCGCCAGCTTTTACGTTGAGGAGTACAAGAAGCCCGAGTACCAGGTTCGCGTTAACCTGCAGACGCCGCGCGTGATTCAGGGTCAGCCGATCAAGGCCACGATCGACGCCCGTTACTACTTCGGCGAGCCGGTGGCTAACGCAAAGGTCACGTGGGTGGTGCATCGTTCGCGCTGGTGGTGGCCCGGCCGTTACATCGAAGAAGAAGACGCAGACAGCGCCGGCGACGAAGGCGAAGGCGATTCCGACAACGACTCCGGCGGCGAGCAGACGCTCGAGCAATCGGGTAAGCTCGACGCCGACGGCAAGCTGCAAATCACTATCCCAACCCGGCCCGACGACAAGAAGAACGACCTGCGCCTGCGCATCGAGGCGCGCGTGACCGACGAAGGTAACCGCGAGATTGCCGGAGCCGCATCTGCCGTCGCTACTTATGCCAGCTACTTCATCGACGCGCGTCCCGATAGCTACGTCTACCAGGCCGGCAGCACGGCGCGCATCGCGGTTATCGCGCGCAACTACGATGGAAAGCCGGTGCAGACGCCATTCCGGGTTGAATTGATGCGCTGGTCCTGGGGCAACAAGGCGGAGCAAAAGCCGGTCTGGACCGGCGACGGCCGCACCGACGCCAAGGGCGAGGCCGACGTGCGCCTGACCGTACCCGCATCCGGCCAGTTCCGCGTGCGCGTTACCGCCACGTCACCCGAGCGGCGGCAGGTGGAGGGCTTCGCCTATCTCTGGGCTCCCGGTGCAACTCCGTCGTGGGCCGGCGAACGTCGTGAGCCGTTGAAGATTGTCGCCGACAAGAAAGAGTACAAGCTGGGCGACACGGCGCACCTCGTGATCTTCGGCGCTGCCAACGCATCCCATGTGCTCGTCGGCGTCGAGGGCGCTTACCTATACGCGCACCAGGTGGTGCAGAATCGCAATGGCAGCCTGACCGTCGATGTGCCCATCCGGCGCGAATTCGCGCCCAACGTATTCATCAGCGCCGTCTACATCAAGGACAACAAGCTCTACCAGGGACAGAAGTCGATTTCGGTGCCGCCTTCCGAGCAGTTGCTCAGGGTGGAGTTGAAGCCCTCCAAGGCGCAGTTCCAGCCGGGCGAGCAGGCGGTCTATCAGTTGCGTGCCCGCGATGCCAACGACCGTCCCGTGCAGGGCGAGTTCAGCCTGGGCGTTGTGGATGAAGCGATCTACGCCATTCGCCAGGACACCGCGCGGCCCATCAACAGCGCATTCTACGGCCGTGTCTACGACCAGGTGGGAACCGCCAGTTCGTTGAGCTATTACTTCAGCGGCAGCGCCGGCAAGCGCAAGATGCAGTTGGCCGATGTGCGGCCGTCGCGGGCGCTGGCTCAACTCAAGCCCGAACGCCTGGTGCAGCCCAAGATTCGCAGGGCGTTTCCTGATACCGCTTACTGGGTGGCCGACGTTCGCACCAATGCCGGCGGCGAAGCGCAGGTGCGCTTCAACTTCCCCGACGCGCTCACCACGTGGCGAGCCACCACGCGCGGCATTACCGCCGACACCAAGGTGGGCGGAGCGGTGGAAAAGACCATCGTGCGCAAGAACCTCATGGTGCGCCTCGTGGTGCCACGTTTCTTCCGCCAGGGCGACGAGTTGACGGTCTCGACCATCGTGCACAACTATCTCGCCTCGGCAAAGAACGCCCGCGTTGCCATGGAGTTTCAGGGCCTGCAGGTGATCGAAGGCAGCCAGCGCGACGTGAAGGTGGAGAGCCGCGCCGAGGTCAAGGTGGATTGGCGGGTCAAGGTGCTCAATGCGCGCCAGGCGCGCGTGCTCGGCAAGGCGTTGACCGACGAAGAGTCGGACGCGATGGAACTCACGCCGCCCGTCGAACCCTTCGGCGTCAAACTGGCCGACACCCGCTCCGGCGCCATCGGTGAAGAAAAAGAGCAGCGCGGTGAAGTGACCTTTGCGCCTGAAGCTCAACCCGGCTCGCGCAGCCTGCAGATTTCCGTAAGCCCGTCGGTTGCGGGAACTGTCTTCGGCGCGCTCGATTATCTGACCTCGTACCCGTATGGCTGCACCGAGCAGACCATGTCGAGCTTCCTGCCCAATGTCATCGTCACGCAGGCGATGAAGGAGATCGGCAGCGCGTCCACTGTTAACCCCGCTGAATTAAATAAGAAAGTGAAAGCCGGACTTGACCGCTTATACGACTACCAGCACAGCGAAGGCGGCTGGGGATGGTGGAAGACCGACGACAGCCATCTGTTCATGACAGCCTACGTGCTCGCCGGGCTTTCACAAGCCCATAGCGCCGGATACGAAGTGCGCGAGGACGTCCTTAATAAGGCGCGCCGCTGGCTGCGGCAACGTGCGCAATCCGGCCAGAACATGAACGCCGACCAACTGGCCTACGCCGCCTATGCGCTCGCCGTAAGTGGCGCGAAGGAAGCCGCAGTGCTCGATGCGGCATGGACGAAGCGCGGCGAGATGACGCCCTATGGCGTCGCCGTCCTCGGGTTGGGGATGAAGCATGCCGCCGACGCCCGCTCCGAACAACTGGCCGACGCGCTCGAAAAGAGCGCCCGCTCCGACAGCGCGCAGGTGTGGTGGGAGTCGCAACGCGACTACCTGCTCGACTTCGCGACTGATGCTTCGCCGGAGGCCACCGCCTTCGCCGTGAAGTTTCTCTCGCAGGTGCGCCCGCAAAGTCCGCTGCTTCCGCGCGCCGCGCTCTACCTGGTGTCGCACCGCGACGAAGGCTACTACTGGACTTCAACCAAGCAGACGGCGATGGTCATCTTCGGCCTGATCGACTATGTGCGCCTCGGCAGTGAGCTGAAGCCCGACTTCACCGCCGACGTTTACGTCGGCGACCGCAAGGTGCTGAGCCGCCGCTTTACTGCCGCCGATGCGTTGCAACCGCCAGTGGTCATCACTCTGCCTGAGGGACAGTTCGCGCCCGGCAAGAACACGATCCGCGTGACCAAGAGCGGCTCCGACCGTCTCTACTGGTCGGCGCGCGCCGAGTACTACTCGGCCGACCGGCGGGTCATCAACACCGGCAGCATGCAGTTGAGCCTCACGCGCGAGTACTTCCGCCTCAGCCCGGTCCAGCGCGGCGACAAGATTGTTTACCGCATGGAGCCGATGCCTCCGACGGTCCAGGTGGGCGACGTAATTGCCGTGCGGCTGACCGCCGGTGGCAGCGAATGGCGTTACTTGATGATCGAGGATCCGGTGCCCTCCGGGGCGGAGTCCGTCACGCGCGACGACCTCTACGAACTCGAACAGAAGCCGAGCTGGTGGAAGTGGTGGTTCACTGAGCGCCAGTTGCACGACAATCGGACCACCTTCTTCCAGACGTGGTTCGGCCGGGGGCAGCACGAGTATGTGTATCTACTCAAGGTGGTCAACCCGGGGACCTTCCGCGTCAGTCCGGCCAGGGCCGAGCCGATGTACCAGCCCAATTACCTGGCCACCAGCGATGTGAAAACGGTGAACGTGAAATGAGCCGCAAAACGCAAATCGCAAGCTTGTGGGTGATGCAGGTGCTGGTCAACGCCGCTTTGCTGGCGTGCCTGTGGTGGTGGCTTACGTGGCCCGACGCGCGCGCGTGGCAGGTAGCGGCGTCGTTCGCATCGGCGGCGCTGCTGGTGCTGGTTGCGCTCTGGCTGCACGGCGCCACGCTGGGGTACTTTGCCGGCGCGGACTCTCTCGCGCCGATCCTTCGCCGCGCCGTGCGCCGCGTTCCCGCGTTGCTTGTCTGGCTGATCGTGTGCGTAGCCATCCTGCTGCTCTTGTCGTGGGTCAGAGGCTTCCTGCCGCAGGCAGCCGTGCGTGCCGCACAGGTCAGTGGGGGGGGGACGCGCCAGGTGACTGGCGTCGGGCAGTGGATATTCTTCGCCATGCAGTGGGTCGTCGTGCCTGTTTTGATGTTGCCGTTCGCGGCCGAGATTGCCAGCGACGGGTTTCGCGGTTGGCGACCGGGCGCGCTGCGGCGCTGGCGGCACGGCCTGTACTGGGGCGGTTGCGCCGTGGCTCTCGCAGTGGGAGCTTATGTTCCTTACAAACTCGTGCGGTGGGTGCCACAGGTCTCGTCGCTCAGGATGGAAGCCTGGAGCATGGGCCTGCGCTTCGTCGTCGCTTACCTGCTGGCGATTACGGTGTGGGTTTTCTTCGCCGCCATTCTGGGCCGCCGTCCGCCGGCGAAGCCGTCAGCGGCTGCTGGGGGACTGATCTAAGTTGCCGGGGAGTCCGCGCTCCACCCAGCGCAGGACCTCCTGCTCTCCGTGCCGCTTCATCAACTGCCCGACGCGCGCGCTCGCCGCCGCATAGGCGCGGCGCAGTTCTTCCGGGGAGCGCGGCGATCGCAACTGGCGCTCCAGTGCAGCCATGGAGATCGTCGTTGGCGTGTTCGCCCGGCAGCGCTCCTGCTCTGCCACGCACAAGGCCACTCCCTCGCGGAACCAGAGCGGCAGGCCTGCCCGGGCGCGGCTTTCCAGCAGGATGTGCGCGAACTCGTGCCGCAGGGTGGACTCAAGCACTCCCGAGCGCTGCAACTCGCGGGCCGGTTGCAGGCGCACCACGCGACCGCGCGTGGAAGCCGCAACGAATCCCGGCTCGCCCGTGCTGTCGCGAAACGCAGCCACGGTCGGATAAACGCGCACCTGCGGACGATCGGTCATCGCCCATCCCGTGCGCCGCTCCACTTCGCGCAGGGCGCCGGTGGCGGTACTCATAAGCAGATGAGCTTCGTCGGGCGCAGTGGTGAGCAACTCGATATGGCTGTCGGCGAGCGCGCTCCAGCGCAGGCCCTGCGCCGTGAGGCCCGCCGCCGCGCCGGGATAGTAGTAGCGCAGAATCTCGCGGTAATCGTGCCCCTCGGTCGCCATCACCGTTGCGCCGGATTGGCACAGTCCGACGCCATGCCCTTGTCCGCGCCCGAAGAACACCAGCCGATCGCCAAGATCGTTGATCTGGTAGGCGTCGCTGCGGATCAGCTCCCACCCCAGCGAGCGCCCCACGGCTAGTCGCAGCGAGGCCGCCGGCACGGTGGTCTCGTAAGCGCCCCGCAGGAGCAGCGACTCGGCACGGCCACTGTTCGTGCGGGATGCGATCCGCACGCTCGCAATCTCGGGCGGAGCGGGCAGGCGCGCTGCTTGAAGTGCGGCGCTCAGATCCTGCTTGCGAACCTCGCCGCGCCATTCGTCCTTGCCAGCCCGCTCGCAGTAGCTGTCAGCCTGCACGCGAAGGTAGGGCGCGGGTGTATGGGCGGGTTGGAGCGCGTGGCCATCCTCGAGCGTGCCGCCGCAACTGCGATGGTAGAAGGTGGCGGCCGGCGCACCTCTGAACCAGAGCAGTTCGCCTTCGGTATGCGCAGCCGCGTCGCGCCCGCGTTGCGAAATGGTCGTCAGGCGCAAGTCCTGGCAATGGGTGGTGTCGCAGAGATCGAAACCCTCGGCAGAGTGGCGTCCGCGAAAATGTACGGCATAGGTGCGTGCGGCCACGGCCAGCGCACTCAATGCCTGGTCTTGCCTGATCCCGCCCGCCTCACCCGCCAGCACGCCGGCAACGTACTCTTCTAGCGGAATCGTGACCGTCACCAGCAATCGTCCCTGCGCCGCGCGGATTTCCGCCGGTCCGCTGAGGTGGACGGCCGTGCCGTCCATCGTCAGGTCGTAGGCGCCGCTCAGCAGCAGTCGCGCAGTCGGCGTGTCAGCCAGCATCACGCGTGCGCCGCTGGCTTTGATCTCCGAGGTTGGCACCGGCTTGGGCGGACACGTCGCGCAGGTTCGCCACTGCGCACCGCCCTGATTGCTGATCCGCAACTGCATCGGTGGATGCTGCCACCACAACCGCACGCGCAAAGTGCCGGCATGTCCTGACACCGCAAGCGATGTGAGCAACACGAGGAGGGAAAAGAATTGTCTCAAATCAGCGCCGCCTCTGCTGTGCGTAGGCGGCAAAGATCTTGCCCGCGATCGGGGCGGCACCGCCCGGACCCGTGCCGCGCTCCAGGAAAACCACGAGCGCGATTTCCGGCTTGTTCGCTGGGGCGTAACCGACAAACCAGCCGTGGGTCCATTGACCCTCGTCAGCGCGTGCGGTGCCGGTCTTGCCGGCCACTGGCATCGGACCCGGCGGCTGTGCCAACCGTGCCACGCCGAACGCCACTGCGGCCTCAAGCCCGCGCAAGACGGTCTCGTGCGCCGCATCGCCGCTGCGGCCCGGCAGCATGGCGAACTCGCGATAGGCATGCAGCATGGCCAGAGGGGTGGCCCGTACGTTCTCGATTCCAATCGCCTGCATCTGCAACTGCTCGCGGGTGGCGCTCAGCGCAATCTGACCGGCGGCTTCGTGTGGCGTCAGCCCAGATGGGCCGGCAAACCCGGCCTTAAGAAACGCCTGGCGTAGTTGCGCGGGCGTCAGTCGGGCGGCCATCGTAGTGAAGTAGTCGTTGCAAGAATAAGCGAGCGCGCTGACGGCATCCAGCGCTCCGGTGTTTCGCGGATGGGCGCAATCGAGCCTGTGGCCGCCAACCGTGAGTTCGCTCCGGCAGGAGATGGCCGCGTTTGGCTCGACCACTCCATTCGTGAGCAACGCCAGCAGGGTGAACGGCTTAACCGTCGATCCGGGCCGGACTACACGCCTGGCCGCTCCCGCCAGGTTCACGGACGCCAGCACCCGATTCGAGGCAACGTCGATTACCACCACGGTGCCGCGATGCCCCTGCATGGCCTGTGCGGTCGCACGCTGCAATTCGCCGCTCTGCGCAGGGGACGCGAGCGACAGCAGTGCCGTCAAGAAAGCAACGTGAACGGTTCGCACAAGCACGGGCAGATTCTATGAGAATCCGAGGCAAGACAGTAGCAATTTCCAGTCCGCTTCCGCCCCGCTATGCTCCCAACTTCCATCCGTACGGCGCGCGGGCTCCCAAGTAAGGGACCTATCGAATTAATTGATAGAGCCACCAGCCGCCTTGATACCGGCTGCCCTCGAATGGGAAATGCAGGCAGTTCGCAGCAGCAGCCATTCCAAAAAAGGCGATGTCCGGCGGTAGAGCGCCCGCCGCCGGACTGTATTTGCCGCCGTTCGGCAAACAATCTGCGGTAACATCTGCGGTTAATTCGGCTATTTTCCTCGAAGGGGCGTTATGAAGAGATCAACGCTGTTGGGACTGGTGTTGTCTGCCGTGCTGTGCTGTCTGTTAACCGTCAACTGCTTTGCGCAGGATGCCGCTACTTTTTACAAAGGCAAGACGATTGTCATCCTCGTCCCCAGTGCTCCCGGCGGCACTTTTGACCTGGTGTCACGCGCCATCGCCCCCTACGTCGAAAAGTACACTGGAGCCCGCACGCTGATCCAGAACAGCGCCGTGATCCAGGCGCAGAATACGCTCTACAAGGCCAGGCCCGACGGGCTGACCATGATCCTGTGCGGACACGGGCCGAAGGAGATTACCGCCCAGTTGTTCAAGGAGCCCGGGTTCAACTTCGATTGGACCAAGTTCACCCTGCTCGGCAGAATTCCCTCCAGTTCCACAGCCGTTGTGGTCAACAAGAAGCTGGGCTGGAAGAGTCACGCTGACCTGCGCGGCAAGCAGTTCTTCCTCGGTGAGAGTGCGCCGTTCTTTGGGCCGCTGTTTGCCGAGGCTCTGGGCTGGGACAAGATGAACGTCATTCCCGGCATGAGGGGTTCGGAGCGCTCGCTCGCCATGCGCCGCGGCGAACTTCAGGCCACCTCGGCCGGTGCCGGCCAGGTGCTTCAGGATGCCGACCTCATGCTGCCGCTCGTCGTCACCACCAAGGACGACAAGGGGTTCCGCGGCATCCCCGTCGTGAAGGACGTTGCCATCAAGGGCAAGGAGAAGTGGGGCAAGTGGGCCTCGGCGTGGGATGAAGTCATGTACTGGTCCTACTCGGCTCCCAATGTTCCGCAGGACCGCGCCGCTTTCCTGGAGAACGCTCTCCGCAAGACCTACAACGATCCGGCCTTCCGCGCTCAGATGCAGAAGCTGAATGTCGACCTCTCCGATCATTTCGTTGACGCCAAGGAGCTGAAGGAAATCACGCGCTCCATCGCCGACCTCACTCCCGCCGACATCAACGAAATGCACTACGTGATTTCGCAGAAGTACCTGAAGAAATAGCGGACGCGGTGACCGGGGCCGTGCGTATGGCCCCGGTGTGCCGGTTCGTTCCTTGACGTTCGCAACTGATAGCCGGACGAAGTAAGTGAGGAGAATACGGGAATGGCCGACGCTGCATTGGTCGCATTGTTACAATTGTTTACACCGTTCTATTTTCTGTTGTTCATGCTCGGAATTGTTTTGGGCCTCGGCGTGGGCCTGATTCCGGGCATCGGCGGGTCCGTGGCGCTGGCACTGGTCCTTCCGTTCGCCATGAAACTGGATGCCGGCGCCGCGCTGCCGTTTGTCATGGGATTGGTCTCGCCAATCCTCACGTCAGACTCAATTCCCGCGATTCTACTCGGTACCCCAGGCGCTGCATGCGCGGCCACGGTGATGGACGGCTATCCGATGGCCCAGAAGGGACAAGCCGGTCGCGCCTTGGGTATCGCTTTCGTTGCTTCGGCTATCGGTGGAGTGTTTGGCGCAGCCCTGATCGCGCTCTCCATCCCCGTGCTGAAGCCGCTGGTGCTTTTCTTTAATACTCCGGAATTTCTGGCCTTGAGCATCCTGTCGCTTTCCGCCGTGGCCGTGCTCAGCGGCAAGCACGTTCTCAAGGGCATCGGGGCCGTCGGCATCGGCCTGTTGCTTTCGATGATCGGCGCCGACCCCATCCGTTTCGTCGTGCGCTGGGACTTCGGCGTCTCGTACCTGCGCGAACCGATTCACATCATCCCGGTTGCCATCGGCATCTTCGCCATACCCGAGCTCGTCGAGCTGTGCGCCAAGGGGACCTCGGTCACCAAGGTGCCCGTGCAATCGATGCACGGCCGGTATGAGGGCCTTTGCGACACCCTGCGCGAATGGAAGATGTTGTTGAGTTCCTCGGCCATCGGCGCGTTCGTCGGATTCCTGCCCGGCCTCGGCAGTTCCGTCGCCACCTGGATCTGCTACTCGTGGTCGGTGATCATCAGCAAGGACAAGAGCCAGTTCGGCAAGGGCGACGTGCGCGGCGTGATCGCCGCTGAAGCCTCGAACAACGCCAGCGCCGGCGGCCACCTGATTCCGGCCATCGCCTTCGGCGTGCCCGGCTCCACCGTTGCCGCGCTCGTGCTGGTCGTCTTCTGGTCGGTCGGCATTACGCCCGGTCCCAAGCTACTCACCGAGCGGCTCGACCTGGTCTTCCTGATCGTGTGGTCGATCGCCCTGGCCAACATCATCGGCGCGGCCATCTGCTATGCGCTGACCAACAAGCTGGCGCTCATCACCACTATTCCGCCGCACATCCTCGCCCCGCTGGCGTTGGCGATCGTCTTCGCCGGCACCATGTACAGCACCGGTGACGTGGGCGGAGTTATCCTGCTGCTCCTCTTCGGCATCCTCGGCTGGCTCATGAAGACTTGCGGCTGGGCGAGGCCGGCGTTTCTGCTAGGCTTCATCTTGGGTCCGATCATCGAGAAGTACTATTTCCAGACGACGATGATCTATGGCTATGCGGGACTGATGCGTCCCTCGGTGGTCGTCATTCTCCTGTGCGCCGTCGGCGTTATTTACCTGGGAATCACCATCCAGAGAAAGGCCGTCAATGCCACGTCTGGAGAACCAACCGAACCGATGCCGCCGGCTGAGACCGGAACGGTTGCGGGGAGCTAAGCCATGAGGAAGAAGATTCAGTACGCCTTAACTTGCATCGTGATCCTTGCCTGCATGATCGGGCTGTTCGCTGCGCGCGGCTGGAACTCGACGACCGCTCTCTTTCCGCGCGTCGTGGGCTTCCCCATGCTGGCGCTGGCGGTCATCATTCTGGTGATGGAAATCAGAAACCGGAAACACGAGAAAGGTCTTGAAGAAGATGCGGAAGTGGAACTGGAAACCATGGCCGGCCGAATGTTCAAGTACATGGGCTGGCTGATCGGTTTCGTGGTCCTCATCTGGGCCATTGGCCTCGTCTATTCCATTCCCATCTATATCTTTGCCTACATGATGTTCGTGGGCAAGTACCGCTGGCTGAAGTGCGGAATCTATGCGCTGGCAACGACCGCCTTCGTTATTCTGATCTTTGGTTACGTCTTTGGCGTGGCTTGGCCGGACGGTGCTCTGGTCGAACTGCTCCGGTCCTGAGGCGTGCGTCGGCCCGCTGAAGGGCGGTGTTTTCCCGACTCGTCCCCTGTAGAGTAGTGATGCGGCAAGTCCGCTCACAGGGGACGGGTCTGCCTTGATCGATCATCCCCAGGCATTGAGCAGCGAAACGGCATATGTTTTCAAACGAAGTCTGGTTCTGGATCTTGTTCAACCTGTTCGTGGTCGCCATGCTGGTGATCGACCTCGGCATTTTCCATCGCAAGGCTCACTCCATCGGCTTTCGTGAAGCCCTCATCACCAGCGCGGCTTGGGTGCTGCTGGCGGCGCTGTTTGCCGTCGGGGTCTACTTCTGGCGCGGCCGGGTCATGGCGCTTGAATTCGTGACCGGCTATATCGTCGAGGAGTCGCTCAGCGTCGACAACCTGTTCGTCTTCCTGCTCATCTTCCGCTACTTCGCCGTTCCCGCCAAGTACCAGCACAAGGTGCTGTTCTGGGGCATCCTCGGTGCCGTGGTGATGCGCGCGGTCTTCATTCTCGCGGGCCTTTCCCTGATGGCGCGCTTCCACTGGATCATGTACCTGTTCGGAGCCTGGCTGGTTTACACCGGCATCCACCTGCTCTTCGAGGGAGAATCCGACCTTAAGCCCGACGAGAACTTCGTCGTCCGCTGGTGCCGCCGCTGGATGCCGCTCACGAGCGAGGATGTTGATGGCAAGTTCTTCGTCCGTCGCGATCGGATCTACGCCACGCCGCTGTTCGTGGTGCTGCTGGTTGTGGATGTGATGGATATCATGTTCGCCACCGACTCCATCCCCGCCATCCTGGCAATCTCGCGCAATCCGTTCATCGTATACACATCGAATGTTTTTGCCATCCTCGGCCTGCGCGCCATGTACTTCGCGCTGGCCGGCATGATGGAAATGTTTTCCTACCTGAACTACGGTCTTTGCGCCATCCTTGTGCTCATCGGCGCCAAGATGCTGATCTCCGACTACTACACGATCCCCACCTGGGTTGCGCTGAGTGCGGTCGCCGTGCTGCTGGGAGCGTCGGTGGTTATCTCGGTTTTGTTTCCGCCTGCTGATAAGGACGGTGGTGCCGAGGCCGAAGCCGGGGGGGCTTAGCCGAAGCAACCGAAGAGAAACGAGAAAAACAAAAGCGGCGCCGGTGCGCCGCTTCTGTTTTTTTGTTTCGTTCCGCCCGCCCGGCAACGGACTGCTGGGAGTCGTGGCCATTAGTTCCGATTGCGTTTGGCGGCGCGAACGTGATTCAATGCTTATTGAAACAGGGGTGCTCCGCTGTAAGGGGCTGAGAGATACCCTCCAAACCAGATCCGGATAATGCCGGCGTTGGGAGTTTTCAAACCCAGTTGATGCGTGGTTGGCGCTCTCTTGTTTCGATTGTATGCAGGGGGCGCTATGCCGAGGGCCGTATCAACCATTTCCGAACGTCACTTCTCCGCCGCACCAAGCTTGCGGCCGCTCACGCAAAGTTCGAGCAGCACCGACTCGATTCGTGTCCCGCGCCGCCGCGTGCCTGTCGCTGTGCTTTGCCTCGTGATGGTTGCCGTTCCCTGGTGCGCCCGGGCGCAGGACTCGCAGGCCGCTCCCGCGAAATCGCAGGCCTCGCCTGCCACCCCTGCCAAGTCGGTGCCCACGGTACACACCACGGTCGTCGTCCGCGGAAAGGTGGACGAACTCTACCAGCAGCCCAACGCTACCCTCGGCGGCTTTGAGCAATTACCGCTGCTCGAAATGCCGCAGTCCGGCATGGTGGTAACCCGCAGCGTGCTCAATGACCAGCAGGCGCGCCTGCTCTCCGACGTCACCAAGAATGACGCCTCCATCGGTGAGAACTACGCTCCGGTCGGCTACTACCAGGACTTCCAGATTCGCGGCTTTCCCATCGACCTGGCCACCGGCGTCAAGATCAACGGCATCACCGTTTCCGGCGAACAACTGGTGCCGCTGGAGAACAAGGAGAGCGTTGAGTTTGTGAAGGGCGCGTCGGCGACCGAGGCGGGCGTGGCCTCTCCCGGCGGACTCATCAACTTCACCACCAAGCGTCCGGCCACGGTGCGCACGCTCAACCTTGCCACCGATGAGCGCGGCAGCGCCTTCGGCCATATGGACCTCGGCAGCGTCTTCGGCCCGCGCCAGCAGTTTGGCCTGCGCACCAACTTCGGCGGCGAGTCCATGCACTCCTACGTGAACGGCGCCAACGGCTGGCGCAGCTTCGGCACGCTTGCCGCCGACTGGAAGATCAGCGACAAGACAACGTTGCGCGGCGATTTCGAATACCAGCACATGGTGCAGGGCTCGGCCTCGGGCTATCAGTTGCTCGGAGGCACGATCGCGCCGGCGAACGTCGATCCGGCGGTCATGCTCGGTTGGCAGAAGTGGGCGAGGCCCAACATCTTCGACGCCCTCAACGCCAGCCTGCGCCTCGACCGCAAGCTCACCTCTCAGTGGAGTGCCTACGTCACCGCCGGCCGCAGCCGCTCCCTGATCGACGACAACGTGGCCTGGGCCTACGGATGCTATTACGTCTCCTCCTGCAACAGCGGCGGCGCGCCCTATCCGTGGTTTTTCAGCCCTGCGGGCGACTACGACGTCTACGACTACCGGAGCCCCGGCGAGCTGCGCAACAACGACCAGCTCGAAGCCATCCTCTACGGACGCCACAAGACCGGCCCGATCACGCATCACCTCGTGGTCGGTACCACTCTGTTGCGGCGCAGTGTGAAGCTGGCGGATTCGCTTTTCGACTACGTCGGCTCAGAGAACATCCATCAGCTGCTGCAGATGTTCGCCCCTTCGCCGAACAGTCCCGGCACGCCGACGCTGAGGGAGAGCAGCCACCAGTGCGGCGTCGTGCTGCAGGACCGCCTGGAGTTGCCGCACCGCATCAGCCTTTCGGTGGGCGGACAGATCGACACCCTGCATGACCACAACTACTCGCAGGTCGATCCCGCCACCTACGAGACCTACCTGAAGATCACCAACAAGACGCTCTGGCTGCCGCGCTACGCCGCCTCATGGCGCCCTATCGAGCGGCTCTCGATCTACGGCAACTACAGCGTTGCGTTGTCCATGGGGCCGCAGGCGCCCTTCTGGGCCACCAACGGCAGCGTCTTCCTCGATCCCTTTTTCACCCGGCAGGTCGAAGTCGGCGCGAAATATCAAGTCGGCGGAAAACTGCTGGTGAGCCTCGCCTTCTTCCGCATGCGCGCGCCGTTCTTCTATCCCAAGCCGGTTGCCGACGGACTGGAGTTTGTGCAGCAGGGCCACGAGAATCATCGGGGCATTGAATTCACCGCGCAGGGTGCGGCTACCCGTTGGCTGCGCCTGACGGCCAGCGCCGCCGCCATTGCCGCTACCTCCGAGAATACCGGCACGCCTGCCTTCGATAATCATCAGGTGCTCAACCAGCCGCGCCTGCGCACCACGCTTTTCGGCGATGTGCTGGTGCCGCATGTCCCCGGTCTCGGAGTCCTTGTGGGATGGAGCTACACGGGCCGCAAGTCGGCCACGCGCGACGACACGGTGAGCGTTGACGGCTATAACTTGTTCAGCGCCGGCTTGCGCTACACGCCGCGCCGCGAGCAGAGCCGCTTCACCTTCCGCGTGATTGCCGACAACCTGACCAACAAACGTTATTGGAAGGACACGGGAGCCAGCTACGGCGACACCTTCCTGCATCCGGGCGCGCCGCTCACGGTGCGCTCCTCAACGCAGTTTTCTTTCTGAGCGCCGGCGGCGGCAAGAGCGAGAGGCGATAGGCCGACAAGAGAGAATGAAAGTACACGGACTCAGCAACAACTGGGTGGAACCCGACTGGCCGTTCCTGACGCTGCCGGAAGTGGACGCGCTGCTGCGCCGCTTTCCCGGTGCGGGCGGCGCCGGGGTCATCACCAGCTACAGCCCTCGCCCCTTTTCCGCGGCCAGCGTGGTGGCCACGCCGCGCGGTCCGGTGTTCGTCAAGCGCCATGATCGCCAGGTGCGCGACCGCGATGGCTTGCTCGAAGAGCATCGCCTGCTGCAATATCTGCGTGCCCACGGCACGCGCGTTCCTGCTGTCCTGACCGATGAAGACGGCGAGACCGCGATCTGCGCCGGCCGATGGACATACGAAGTTCACGCCCTCGCCGCCGGGCTCGACCTCTACGAGCAGGACCTCTCGTGGACGCCCTTCCGCAGCGTCGCGCACGCCCGCGGAGCGGGGCGCGCCCTGGCCCAACTCCACCGTGTCGCCGCCGGATACCAGGCTGCCCCGCGCCGGGCGCAAACGCTCGTCACCAGCTTCACCATTTTCGCCGCCGACGAACCGCTCGCCGCTCTGGAGCGCTATGCCTCCACTCGGCCCGAGTTGGCCGGGTTCCTCGCGCGCCGCGACTGGCGCGCCCAGACGGAAGCCACGCTGCTGCCCCACCATGCCGCACTGCGGCCATGGCTTTCATCGCTTATGCCGCTGTGGACCCACAACGACTTCCACGCCTCCAATCTTCTCTGGTCGGGCGCTGATGACCGCGCCGAGCCCCGCTCCATCATCGACTTCGGTCTGGCGGATCGCACCAACGCCGTGCACGACCTCGCTACCGCCATCGAGCGCAACGGGGTGCGCTGGCTGCAACTGGACGGCAGCTTCGCCGAGGTCGTGCACTGGGATCAGGTTCTCGCGCTCTTGGAAGGCTACGAAGAAGTTCAGCCGCTGAGTGCGGCTGAAGCGCAGGCGCTCGTGGCCCTGCTGCCGATCGTGCATGCCGAGTTCGCGCTATCGGAGGCCGACTACTTTTTGCGCGTCCTGCACGCGGAAGACCGCGCCCTTGTTGCCTGGGAGGGATACTATCTCGGCCACGCCGCCTGGTTTGGCAGCGACTCCGGCAGGCAGCTGCTGGCAGCACTCTCTAAATGGGTTGGCCGCGAACGGCGCGCAGAAGCCGTGGGGCAGGTGAACGATGTCGGCCGTTGAAGTCCTGGCGGTTATCACCTCGGCTCTCGGCATCTGGCTGATGACGCGGCGCAACCTCATCGCCTGGCCCATCACTTTGCTCGCCTGTTTTCTTTATGCGGAAGTCTTCCACCAGGCGCGCCTGTATTCCGACATGTTGCTGCAGGGAGTCTACGCCGCGTTCTGCGTATACGGATGGTGGCACTGGCGGCGTGGTGTGCAGCAGGAAGGCGCCGTGCGGGTTGCGCGTCTCAGGCGTCAGGGCTGGATCTATGGCTGCGTGGCGGGCGCGCTCGGCAGCCTTCTCCTCGGCTACCTGATGGCGTGCTATACCAACGCCGCCCTGCCCTATCTCGATTCCACCTTGACCGCATTCAGCCTCGTCGCGCAGTGGTGGTCAACACGCCGCTATCTCGAGAACTGGATGCTCTGGATCGCCGCCGACGCCATATACACCGCGATGTTCGTATACAGGGACCTCCACCTCACCGCCGGTCTATACGCCTTCTTCATCATCCTCGCCGTGCTCGGCCTCAGGTCGTGGCGCAAAGCTATGGCGGAACAGCAGAGCAGCCTCGGCGCTCATTCCTAGCCGCCGAGGCGGCCCCGCACTTCCGCGATCCGCTAATACTTGAACCGCCAGCGCACCTGCGCGTAAACCTCGCGCGGCGTGTTCCAGTGGAAGCCGCCGAACGTCAGGCTGCTGTCGAGCAGCACGCGCCGGTTGGCCAAGTTCATGGCGTTCAACGACAGCGTGAGGCGTTCGCCCAGGCTCTTTTGCAGCGAGATATCGATCGTCGCATGGCCCGGCAGATGGTCTGCCGCGTAAGGCCAGCCGGGCGTTCCCTGCAAGCCGTTCAAAAAGCCCGAGCCATAGTAAACATTGGTGAAAGCCAGGCTGCGCCACGGCAGGGCCACGTAGCCGCCCACGCTCAGCGTGTGCCGCTGGTCGTGATCGAGCGGCGAAAGGCCGGCGGGCAGCGAGAAGTCGGTCAGCCCGCCCGTGATCGCACCCCCGGCCAGCGCCACTTGATTCGAGTAAGCCAGGTGGACCTGTGCGCGACGCGCAATCATGGGCGAGCGCAGCGTAAGCTCCCATCCGCGAATGGTAGCCCGCTCAATCGTCAGCGGAAAAAACAGGTTCGACTCGCCCACGCTGTTGTGATCGAAGTAGTTGGTCGCCCGGGTATGGAAGTTGCTGACATCCATGGTCCAGCCGCGGAACGGAATCATCACTCCGAACTGGAACTCCTCATCCCGCTCGCCGTGTAGCGGCAGGAATCCCAGGCTGTTGTTGTTCACAAACTCAAGCAGCGGCCCCGAAGCCGTGATCAACGGCGGCGCCTGGTAGTAATGTCCATAGAACGCGCGGAAGACCCAGCGCAGACGCGGTATAGCCACGGTCGCGCCCAGGCGCGGGCTGATGGCTGACTCCGTCAGGTGGCCGGAAAAATACGTCGGCCGCATCCCGGCAATCAGCGTCAGCCACTTCGTCGCTTTGAAGCGGTCGTCGATGAAGAACGCTGCCAGCGAACCCGAGACCGACGTGCGTACCGGGCTCAGTCCGGGACTCCCGTCATTGGCCGTCACCGCCAGCAGCTGGTTGTCGCGCTGGTAGAAGGTGTAGACCCCAACCTGCAGGTTGTTGCGCGGCAGGCTCGCCGCAGCGCTTACCTGTCCGCCCATGTAACTCGACGCGTGATGTGCCGTGGTCGCCACCGGGAAGTCGTTGGTGTTGGCGTCGTAGTTGGCGTTGTTGTAGTGAAAAAACGGCGAGACCGTCAAAAGCAGCCTTGGGTTGAACGTGTGTACCCAGGAGAAGTTAACGATCGCATCGGCCTCGTGCTGTCCGTCGCGCAGTCCGCTGCTCGCATGCTGGGAATTCGTGAAGCTGCCCGGGTCCGGGTCATACGGCGCCTGGTAGTAGTCGCGGCGCAGCGAGGTCACAAGCCGCAGCTGGTCCGAAGGCCGCGGATTGAAGATGAGCGAGGAGAAGCCGCCGTAACCGTTCTGCGCGTCGTGCACTATGCGCGGCACCGTCGGTTGCAGTCCGAGTTCGCTGCGGTTGCCGTTCAGGCTTGCGTAGTAGGCGAAGCGCTTCGTGTGGCTGCCGAAGCTGATCTGCGAGTTGGTCTGGTTGAAGCTGCCGAAGCTGGCCACAAGCTCCGCCTCGCGGTTGCGTTCAAATCCGGTGCGCGGCGCGATGTTGAAGGCCGCATAGGTGCGGTCGCCGAAGCCTGCGCCGTAGCTGCCGCGATTTACCTCCAGGTAGTCGATGTCGTTCGGATCGAACTGCGGACCCACGTTGCCGGCGATGTTCGAGTTCGGCACGGGTACGCCGTCCACCAGCCAACTCACCTGATGACCGCCGCGAATGTGCAATTGATCGTGGGTAATGTAAGCGCCCGGAACGTAGTTGGTAATCAGCGCCAGGCTGTTGCTGCGGTCGGCTCCCGGCGTCCGCGCCACGTCGAGCCGCCCCAGCAGCAAGGTCGGCGTCGCTGTGTCTTCGGGCAGGGTTTGGGCCGATGCAGAGACCGAGGTGGTCTCGCTATGCGGCGCGATCTTCAGCGCGAAATGCAGCACCGGCTCGCTGCCTGACACAACCACTAGCTCCTGCGTGGCAATGGCAAATCCCTGGCCTTCCACGGTCACCGCGTACTGTCCTATGGGCACCGCCTGGAATGAAAACTCTCCGCTGGCGTCGCTGGCGACGCTCTTGGCCCACTCCGAAGTCTTCGCCTTCACCGTCACTTTTGCGCCCGCCAGCGGGCGATGATCCGGATCGTGCACTACGCCACGTACCGAACCGAAGATCGTGGCATAAGCGGCGGCACCCAAAACCAGGACAGCAACGAGTAATCCGGCTCGCGTCATCCGCGGGCCTTGAATCGAAGTCTTCATCGAACTTGCACCTTTCCCTGAGAAGGCCCACTGCATACAAGAAAGCCCCGGCGCGGTTCAACGCCGCCCGCTTCTGCTTTTCTGTGGATCGACTAGCAGTTGGAGGTTGGGAAAGGAGGACCGCGCTTCAGGTTGCTGCGGGCCCGCGACACCAGGCGCGCTACCGCCGCCTGCCGCAGCAGCGCGGGAAAGGAACGCAACTTAACGAGCGCAGCCGCCGCAGTCGCCGGATAGAACGCCGCGCGCCCTACCGGCGTTAGCGGCTTCTGCATCGGGCAGCGGCAGGCGATGGCCTGGCAGGTGTCTCCCTGCGGCTCCGCCATTCGCGCCATCGCCATCGCCAGGCGCATGGCGCACTTGTGCTCGCCGTCGCCGCGGCAGCAGACTGGCAGGTCCGCATCGGCCTCGGCTATCAGCGACACGTAAGGCATCAGCACGGCCAGTGCCAGCACGACGGTCATGACAGCTGCGGTCTTGCGATACACCTGCTTCAATCTCCTGCGCCCGGGCGGGCTAACCCTAAGTGGGGTTTAGATGTACCTGCTCGCCGGGGAGTCGCTGGATTTTGTTTGCGGGCTGCTATCATGCTGCTGCCGCTGCAGCGCGCCTGATACGAAGAAAAATTCATGTCTGACCAGCCGATCCTCGGAAGACTGCTCATCCTGAGCACCACATACTCTGCCGCCCGCCCTTACCTTGAGGCGGCGCGCAGGCTCAACGTGAGCGTCATCCTCGGACTCGACGAATCGGCAGGCGCCAATCCGCTTCCCGCGCCCGAGCTGGTTCCTCAAATGCTCCGCCTGCAACTCGCCACCCGCGACTCGGCGCTGGCTATTGCGCAGTTTGCTTTCGATGATCCACTGGTTGCCGTCCTTGCCGCCGACGAACGATCCGCACCTTCGGCCGCCCGGGCGGCCAGCATCCTTGGCCTTGCCGGACATGCGCCCAAAGCCTGCGACGCCTGCCTCGAAAAGTTCAGCCTCATGCAGAAGCTGGCCAACGCCGGACTTCCCGTGCCTCTGCTGGGTGGCGCCTCAGCGCCCGCAGCCGAGGTGATTGCTCTGCTCGACGAAGGGAAGATGCGAGTGCTGGGCGTCCGCAGTGGCCCTGCCGCCGTCGACCTGCCGCGTCCCGCGCTGGAAAACGTCTGGCGCGCCGCCCGCCTGCTCCGTCACGGACCCCTGTATGCCCGCGTGAGCCTGACCGGCGAAAACCAACTGCTGGACATCTCTGCTTCTATCCCCGAGCCGTTTCTGGAAACGCTGCGCTTCAAGATTCCGCTGGTGGAAGAAGACCTCTCGCTGGCCGAAGTCATCACGCGCCACACGCTGAAGCTCGACATCAGCCGCGTCCATCCGCTGGCGGCGAAACAGAGTTGAGAATCAGGGATTCGCAAAAGAAGAAGGCGAAACGCAAGGGGAAGGGAAGTCGTTGACCGCGCGGTGGTGAACTAGCCGTTGGTGCCGTCGGGTTGCTGGTAGACCAGCTTCAGCTTGTCGCCGGCCAGGATGCGCTTCACCTGCGTGCGCGCATGCACCGACCACGGTCCCGACTGGTCGAGCTTCAGGTAAGCCTGCCAGTGGTGCAGGGCCTGGCGTGGCTGGACCTGCTTCTCGTAGGCCAGCGCCAGGTTGTAGTGCGCATCAGCGTAGGTGGGGGCCAGGGCCAGCGCCGTTTTGTAGCTGACGATCGCCTCCGGCAGCCTTCCCGTCTCGTCGAGCACATTGCCGAGATTGAAATAGGCGAGCGCGTATCGCAGATCAGCCTCGATCGCCTTGCGGTAGTGGCGCTCGGCGAGCGCGAATTCGTAACGGTTGTATCGGATCGTTCCCAGGTTGATGTGCGCCGCCGCGTGCACCGGCTGAAGTTCCAGCACCTTCTCGTAGCAGCGAATCGCCTCTTCCTGCGCGGCCGGATCGTCTTCCAGCGCGACGCCCTTGGCGAAAAACTCTGACGCGGTCTCGGCGGCAGGCATGGGACGCAACTTCGTGCTTACCACCCGGTTGCCCGGGGCAAAGTCCATCACGAACTGGCCGCTGGTCGGTTCCAGTGCGTGCCCCTGATGGCGAAATACCACGCGCGAGTTGGCGGGGAAGGAGCCGGCCTCAAGCAGCGGGTTCTCCATCCCGGCCACCTGCTTCTGCATCGCCACCAGCGACTCGCGTATCACCGCCGACCGCACGTGCTTGGCACGCAGGTCGCGTATCTTTTTTACCTGGAGGAGATCAAAAAACGAAAAGACTTCACCGGCAGCGATCAACCCGGCTTTTTGCCAATGGGTGAGCTGTTGTCCTCGAATCCGCAGAATGCGGAGCACGTCAGCTCGCTGATACCGATTCATGGTTCATCCCATTATGAGAACGTGATGGCCGCCGCGCAAGGGCATTTTGGACATTTTCCGCAGGAATCGCGCGTCCGGCGCGCGCCCCGGCGCTGGAACCAGGCTTTTAGAGCGTTTTCGCACCAAGGATGATGCAGGCCTGCGCCAGGCGTACCGGAGTGGCAGCCGAGAGCGCCTGCCCGGCCCTGCTCCACGCACTCGCAGTTGATGGGAGCGCGCCGCAAAACTGGGACGCGAAGGGCGCCGACGGACCGGCAATTGCTTAATCCTGCCCCTCTTCTCTTTACCAATCCGCGCATCGCCGTTAAAATCGTTAAGTCAGGCCGACGTAGCTCAGTTGGTAGAGCAGTCGATTCGTAATCGACAGGTCATCGGTTCAAGTCCGATCGTCGGCTCCAGAATTTAAAGGACTTAGGCGCTCTTCGGAGCGCCTTTGTTTTTTGATTGGTCCAAGAGTTGGCCCAGCACCCTTCACAATGTCTTTCCAGTTGCGGCGATTGATTGCTCCACGCGCCGGTTCTATAGGGAAAAGCTATCCCTCTTCTCTTTCTAACGTGCTGCCACTCGCCGCGTGAGCACTTCGAAAAGCGGCCGCCGGGCGGCAAAGACCTTTTTTTGAGCTTTTGGATTTGCCGTGGGGATTGAAAATCGGTCGTTGGTGCCGGTCAATATTCTCGACGCGGATTCGAAAGACCTCATCGGGCGGGCACTTGTGTCCTATGCCCCGCGTCCGCCGGAAGGCGAACGCGGGGCATAGCGGAGACCCGGTACAACCTACGTCAAACGCGCCTCAGGAGCGAGGAATCACGGGCAGAAGGATGTGGGAAGGGCGCGCGCGGTCGTGATAGATGCGGTCCTTGCCGTACTTCAGCCCGAAGTGGTGGGCACTGTCGAACGCCCACGAGTCGCCGTTGGAGTAGTCCAACCGGATACGGTGTCCCTTGCGGAAGAGGTTGCTGGTGGGCATGACCTCGATCTCATAGCGATAGATCTTGCCCGGTTCGAGCGGCTCCATCACCTCGTGCGGATGGTACGGGCGATAGGAAGTCGAGCGCGCCTCATCGATGCGGCGGAAGGACGCCTTGAGCCAGCCCCAGGTAAGGGTTCGGCTTTTGGGCGGATATCCGGTCAGTTGTTCGGAGTCGGGCGCCTGATCCACCACCCGCAGCAGGAAGTCGGCGTCGCGCTCGCTGGATGAGGCATAGAGCACGAACTTGATGGGTCCGGTGATCTCCAGGTCCTCTTCGAGCGGCGCGCTGGTAAACGTCATGATGCCGCCCGTGGGATGCAGCATGCCGTTGACGCGGGTGGCGGTGCCGCCGCCGCGCCAGTTCATCCAGTCGGCGCTGGGGTACTCAAATTCGAAAAAGCTCTCTTCCTCGGCGGGCGCCTGGCAGCCCAGACGGCCATCGTTGAGCGAGAGCGCCGCGCCGCTCTTGCCGCCCTGCAGATAGAAGGGAACGTAGCTGGTGCGCGCCAGCGGCCACTCGTTTTCCGTGCGGTAGCCCTCGTCGCTGTTGCGCACGAAGAGCTTCACCGGGGGCTCATACATAATGCCGGTATCGTTTCCTTTGAGCCAGTGGTCGTACCAGCGCAGCAGTTCGAGCCGCATCTCGAGCGACTCGAAGATGAACATCTCCTGCCCGACGTAGTCGCCGTGGCAGACCAGCAACTTCTTGGGCGCTTCGATATCTTCATAGCCCACGATGTTGCCGCGCAGGTGCAGCGCCGCCTTGTGCCAGATGCCGATGCTGTAAACCGAGCACTGGATCTTCTTGAAATCCGGCGTGCGCTCTTTCCAGAAGTCGTCATAGGTCGGATGACGCAGGACCTCGTAGGTCATGTCCCACTTCATCGTGTCGGGCTTGAGCGGGTCCTGCGGGAAGGGACCGGGGATGTCCATGAGCCGCTGCGCGCGCATGTTGAAGTGCCACCAGGTCATAAAGCTCATGTTGAGCAGGCCGCCGTGGTAGATCACGTCGCGGTACATGTCGGCACCGCCGTCGAAGGGCACGACGGTGACAAGATGGGGCGGAGCCTGCGCGGCGGCGAACCACTGCACCCATGCGTAGTACGACTCGCCGATCATGCCCACCTTGCCGGTGGACCAGGGCTGAACGGCCATCCACTCGACCAGGTCGTAGTGGTCGCGCTGCTCCTCGATGCTGTGCAGCTTCCACATGCCCTCGGAGACGCCCGAGCCGCGTATATCTGCGTGCACGTATACGTATCCGCGTTCGACGAACCACTCCACCTGGTTTGTCTCGCGCTCGTGGAAGGCAGGAACGGCGGGCAGGTAGAGCAGGTTCTTCTGGTAGGGCGAGGAAGCGTAGAGCACGGGGAACAGTCCGGGCGCATCGGGCCGGAAGACATCGACGGCGACCATCACGCCGTCGCGCATGCGCACCATTACGTCTTTTTCAACGATGACCTTATATTTCGGCTGGCTCAGTCTCTCCTGCGGAAACGGCTGGGGAAATGTTCCCATGGCTGCAACTCCTTAAGTATTGGTATGAATGCCAACTGCTGATCTCGTCGTGCTTGCCAGGCATTATTGTTGACGGCGTGTGCGTGGTGCCTCTAGCTTGCGGAAACCTGCGAGCCCTGCTTGCCGAGATAGGCTGCGGTCACCAGTGCGCTCTTTGCCAGATCCGCCGAACTTCCTTCCAGAACAATCGTGCCGTTCTGCATGACGTATCCGCGGTCGGAGACCTCCAGTGCCACGCGCACGTTCTGCTCGACCAGCAGGATTGTCATGCCGCGGCGGCGCAGGGTCTCAAGGGTCTTGAATATCTCCTTGATCACCAGCGGGGCCAGTCCGAGCGAAGGCTCGTCGGTTAGCAACAGCCGGGGCCGGCCCATGAGCGCGCGGCCAATGGCCAGCATCTGCTGCTCGCCGCCCGAGAGCGTGCCGGCACGCTGTTTTTGCCGCTCTTCGAGGCGCGGGAAGAGCGCAAAGACGTTCTGCATCTCTTTCTCGATCTCGGCCGCCCTGCCCTTCCCGGCATAGCTGTAAGCGCCGAGCTTGAGGTTTTCAAACACGGTCAGGGTCTGGAAGATCTGCTTGCCCTCGGGCACGTGGCAAACGCCGCGCTTCACCATCAGGTGCGGCGCCGCGCCGGTGGTCTCCACCTCGCCGAGCATGACCCGGCCTGTCGTCGGTCTTACGACGCCCGAGACGCAGCCCAGCAGAGTGGACTTGCCCGCTCCGTTGGCGCCCAGCAGGCACACCACCTCACCCTCGCGAACCGTGAGGGTCACACCGTGCAGCACTTCGGTGTGGCCGTATCCGGCGTGCAGATCATGGACGCTAAGCATGGCTGGTCTCTCCCAGGTAAGCCGCGACCACCGTTTGCAGGTTGCGGACCTCGTGCGGGCTGCCTTCGGCCAGCTTCTCGCCGTAGTTGAGCACCACGATCTCATCGCTGACGCTCATCACCAGGTCCATGTTGTGCTCGATCAGCAGCAGCGACAAGCCGCGCCCGGCGAGCACGCGCAACAGCTTTCCCAGCCGCGCCCGCTCGGCATCGTTCAAGCCGGCAGCAGGTTCATCCAGCAGCAGCAGGGAAGGCTTGCCCGCCAGCGCCCGCGCAATCTCCAGCAAACGCTGCTCACCCACCGGCAGAGCGCCGGCCGGCATCGCCACGCGATGGGCGAGGCCGATGAACTCGATCTGTTCAAGGGCCATCTTGCGAATGGCTTTCTCCTTGGCCCGCGCACCCGGCAGGCGCAGGCTCGCCTGCAGCATGCCCAACCCGGCCCAGCGATGGCATCCCGCCATCACGTTTTCGAGCACGCTCATCTCCTGGAAGACGCGCAACAACTGGAAGGTCCGCCCGATGCCCAGGCGCGCCGTGCGGTGCAGTGGGAGGCCGGTGAGTTTTTGCCCGGCAAACCATATCTCGCCGGAGGTGACCGGCAGCGCTCCGGTGATCAGGTTGATGCAGGTGGTCTTGCCGGCGCCATTCGGCCCGATCAGTCCTTTCAACTGCCCCGGCATCACCGCGAAGCTGAGGTTGCGCACGGCAGGCAGTCCGCCGAAGTTCTTCGAGACCGAGCGCACTTCAAGCATCGGCGGCGTCATTGGCGGCCTCCGGTGGTGTCGCTGGCACCGGCTTCAGCGCGAGGCGTTGGCTTCACCATGCGCGCGTGCAGGCGCTGCCATCCGCTGATGACCAATCCCACGACTCCCTGCGGCATGAACAGCAGCACGCCGGTCAGGATGATGCCATCGACCAGCAGGCGGTAGTCCTTCATGAACTCCGTCATCTGCGGCAGCAGCTTGATGAACGTGCCGCCGATCACCGCGCCGATGACGCTTCCTTTGCCGCCCAGGAAGACCATGGTCATGAATTCGAGCGAGGTGCTGACGCCGAACTGCGCCGGAGTCACCGACTGCGTGTAGTGCGCCAGCAGACTGCCGGCGACCGACGCATAGACGGCGCTTATGACGAAAACCTTTACCTTTTCCCAGGCAACATCGATGCCCAGGCTCTGCGCGCCCATCTCGTCGCCCTGGATGGCGCGCAGCACGCGGCCAGCCTGCGACCTCGTCAAGCTTGCGGCGAAGATCACTCCCAATAGCACCATGCCCCAGACCAGGTAGTAGTTGGGCACGTCTCCCTGGAACACCAGCGGGCCGATGGAAAACGGCGGCTGCCCCTGAATTCCCGTGAACCCGCCGGTGTATTCGTCGCCGACGATCAGTACGGCGTTGACTAGCATCACGAAAATGAGCGTTGCCACCGCGAGGTGAAACTGGGTGAGCGCGCGCAGCAGCGGAATACCGAGTCCGAAGGCGATCAGGGCGGTAACCAGCGCCGCCGCCACGAGTGCCAGCAGCGGAGGCAGATGCAGGCGCACGGTGAGGATGGTGCTCAGGTAGGCGCCGAGTGCATAGAATCCGCCGTGCCCCAGCGAAAGCTGCCCGGCGTGGCCCACCAGCAGGCCCAGGCCGGTGACCAGCAGCGAGACGATACCGGACAGCACCAGAAATCCGAGCGTGTATTCGTCGTGGACAAAGAGCGGCACCACGCCGACCACCGCCACGCCGATCAGGCCCCCCAAGAGGTAACCACGCTTCACCGGGTCGCACCTCGCAGTATTCCCTTGGGCATGGCGCAGAGCACGATCAGCAGCACGGTGAGCGCGATGACGTCCTTATACATCGAGGGGAAGATGCCGGCCGCCATGCTCTCGGCCAGTCCCACTGCCAACCCGCCGACCACTGCGCCGACGTTGCTCTCGATGCCGCCGATGATGGCGGCCACGATTCCCTTGGTCGTAAGCAGGATGCCGACGCTGAAATTCATGAAGACAATCGGCGCCACCAGCACGCCCGCCAGGGCGCCGATGGAGGCGCCGAAGATGAACGACAACTGCACGATTCGCTCCGGATTCGCGCCCACCAGCGACGCCATCAGCCGGTTTTCCGCCGCGGCCCGCATCGCCAGTCCGATCATCGTGCGGTCAAGAAACAGCCAGAAGGCCAGCGACAAAACCGCGCTGATGCCGAGGATCCAGACCGTCTGCGGCAGCATGGACGCGCCGAACAACTGCACCGGATCGGCGCCCGACAGGTGCGGCAGCGAATACGAGTCCTGCCCCCAGATCACGATGCCCGAACCCTGGATGATCATCGAGACACCGATGGTGATCATCACGATCATCATGCGCGGGAACTTGAGCACGCGACGAATGACGAAGCGCTCCATCGCCAACCCGACAATCGCCACCAGCACAATGGCCGCGGGCACGGCCACGAACATCGGCAGGCGAAGCCCGATGAGCGAGATTGCCGCCATGCCCCCGAGCATCGAGAAGTCGCCCTGCGCGATATTCATGATGCGCGTGGTACGGAAGACGAGCGAGAAGCTGAACGCGATCAGTGCATAGATCGCGCCCAGAGTCAGCCCCGCCAGCAGGAATTGCAGGACCTGCGCCAACATCCAGTTTCTCTCCCTGCCGGCGTTGGTCCTTTGCCGGCCCCCGCCGCTGGGCAGGCTCGATTTTCCGCAGAGCCCCAGTTTATGGCGTGACGGACACGGCACCGCTCCGGCTTGCACCGGAGCGGCAGCCATCGAGAAGTTCAGCAGCGCTTTTGCTACCGTGGGTCTAGTCGGTCACTACCTGCCACTTGCTGCCCAGGCCCATCAGCATCACGACCGATTGCCGGTCGATCGCATTGTGGTCCTGCGGCGTCATGGCGTAGTTTGCCTGGAGTCCGTTCATCTTGAGCGTCTCAAGATAGTCGCGGACCTTTTCGGGTTCGCCGCCGACCGCCTTCATGGCGAGCAACGCCATCTCGGTCAGGTCCCACGCCGTGGCTTCGACGTTTTCAGGCGACGAGTTGTGCTTGTTCATGTAGAGCTGGCGGAACTCGAGGCCGATGGGCTTCACCGGGTCTTTGTCCGAGATGCTCTCGATGACTTGCAGCTTGCCTCCGAGCGTGTAAAGCAGGTCTTTCTTGGGCACGTCGCCGATCAGCTTGAAGAAGCGGCTGTTGGCCGCGCCGCCGCTGGGCATGTAGGGAATGTTCATGCCAAGCTGACGCATGTTCTTGTACACCAGCACGGCCGCGTCGCCCGAGGCCCACGACAGCAGCACCTGCGGCTTGGCCGCGCGCAGCTTCGACAGCTGCGGCGTGATGTCCTTGTCCTGGGTGTTGAAGCGCTCCTCGCCGACGATCTTCATGCCGTACTTGGCGGCGTACTGCTTGAGCGCAGCCGAGGCGCGGCCACCCACGTCGTCGGTTGTCTGCAGGCTCGCCACGCGCGTCCAGCCGCGCTTTTTGGCGAAGTTCATGTAGATGTCGTTGCCCATCTCGACGCCCACGACCACGTTGAACAGGTAGCGCTCGTCGGGATTGATGGTAATCGCCCCGGAGGCGATCACGGGCACCTTCATCTGCGCGATGACCGGCTTGATCGGCATGATGGTCCATGCACCGGTCGGACCGAGGATCACCGACGCCTTGTCCTGCTGCGCCGCTTTCTTCATCAGCAGGCCGGCAGTCTCGGCTTGCGATTGATCGTCATACGAGACGTACTGCACCTGCTGGCCGTTGATGCCGCCCTTGGCGTTGGTGCGTTCAATCTCGAGAGCGATGGCGCGCTGCTGCATGCTGCCGACGGCAGCGAACTGACCCGTGAGCGAGAAGATGGAAACCACTTTCAGCGGATGCGGTCCGGCAGCCTGACCTTGTCCGGCCGGTTGCGAAGAACAAGCGGTTAAAAAAATGAGAATGGCAAAAGATAGAAGTACGACAGGAAGAGCACACTTACGCCGCATAGCCATAGCGCCCAGTCTCCTTAGTTTTTGAGGGAGCCAATTGTGCAATAGAAGAAGACGAGCTGCAAGGGGAATCAGCGGAGAGCCTGTCCGGCCGGGTCCGCTTTGAACCGAATCCGGATGGAATCTGCGGAGTGCCGGCCCGTAACGGTGTCACCCGCGCGCTGCCCCCCAGATGTGCCTGATTTCCGTCGACTCCACCAGGTCCACCCGCGCCTGCATCAGCAGCAGCGAAGCCTCGTGCCAGTCGTGCCGTATGTCGCTCACGCAATCGGTCGCTACCACCGTGTAGTAGTCGTGGGCAAAGGCGTCGCGCGCTGCGCCCTCCACACAGACGCTGGTGGTGGTTCCGCACAGCAGCACCGTCTGAACGCCGCGGCCGCGCAGCACCTGGTCAAGCGGCGTGCCGTCAAAGGCGCTGTAGCGCCACTTGGGGATGGTCAGCTCACCGGGCTGAGGCGCAATCTCGGGCACAATGGCGCCGCCCCAGGTATCGATTTTGCAGATCACCTGGTCGGGCTTCAGCTTGAGCTTGCAGACCGCATAACGGATGCGCGTCGGCGATTGCGCCCCCATCTCAGCAAGGTTGGTCATCTGGATATAGATCACCGGAACGGCTACCGCCCGGGCAGAGGCGAGCAGCGACTGCATGGCGGGCAGGATAGCGCGTGACATGGAGAGGTCAACTCCCAACCGTCCCCATAACCCCTCGGCGGCGCAGAAATCATTCTGCATGTCCACGACGACGAGCGCGGTATGCTTCGGGTGCAACACTTCATCGAGCGTCGTGCAGACTTCGCGTCCGGCAATCATCTCCATCGCATGCTCCCTGCATAGCCAATCATGTTTCGCGAGATCGCAGAGGATGATATCAGAAGTGTGCGTAATTGGATTTACTCAGCAGGGATGGTGCTGTCCTGTTGGGAACTCCGCGGAGCGCCTTTCTTGTAAAGAAAGCCCCGCTCAAGCCAACAGCCTGCTTGAGCGGGGCTTCCGTAGTTCGTTCTATGGACCGCCTAATTCGCGGCTTCCACGGCCTTCGACCAGTACCGGTAGATGAGCCCGGCCAGCGCGGCCACTCCGAGGATGGCGACCGCCTCGGCAAGCGACGGCCAGTAGCTCGCCGCCGGGATGCCTTCCAGCCA
>CAINCZ010000120.1 GCA_903847195.1 uncultured Acidobacteriota bacterium
AGCACTTCCTTTGTCAGCGGAGTCCAGAAGATGCAGGGCGCGATCGAGTTCACGTTGATGTGGTACTTCGCCCACTCGGTCGCCAGCTGCTTGGTCAGCAGGTTGATGGCGCCCTTGCTGGTGCCGTAGGCAGCGTAGCCGCCCGGATGGCCGGCAAACGCGCGCACCGACGAGATGGTGATGATCTTGCCAGCCTTCTTAGCCTTGAAGATCTTGCCAACGTGCTTGGCGCAAAGCATAGTGCCCTTCACGTTGATGTCCATGACCTGCTGGAAGTCCTCGATCGGAAAATCTTCAGCCGGCGCGCGCTTGGCCAGGCCAGCCACCGTCACCAGGATATCGACGGTGCCAAACGTGTCCACGGTCTTCTTGACCATCGCTTCGACATCGGCTTCCTTGCTGACGTCGCAGGCAACGGCCATGGCCTTGCGGCCCAGCTTCTGCACTTCGGCAACCACGTTTTCCAGGGTCTTGACGGTGCGGCCCGTCACCACGATGTCGGCGCCGTAGGCGGCCAGACCCAGAGCACAGGCTTCACCCAACGCGCCGGCGCCGCCGGTCACGATGGCGACCTTGCCCTTCAGGTCGAACATCTTGCTCACAAATTCCGGATTAAAAGTCTTGTCGTCCATTATTCCATCGCTCCTTGCCCGCGCTATTAGGCGGGGTAGTTCATGATCGCCAGCATGGTGGTGGGCTTGTTCGTCTCGTTCAGGATCGCGCGGCCTTCGTTGGCGCCGATGAACAGCGAGTCCCACTTCTTCAGCACCCACTTCTTCTTGTCCTTGTCGATGATGGTCACTTCGCCTTCGACGACGAAATAAACCTTCTCCAAGGCATTGGTGCCGAATTCCGCTCCGCCGCCGGGCAGAAAGTGCGACATGGCGACCAGGAACTTCGAGATCCCGGTCTCGTCTTTGCCCTGTAGCCGAAGGCCAAAGCAGCCGAAATGTGCCACCGCTTCGTACGTCTTCGCTTCTTCAAACTTCATCAGTTTCATTGCAATTCGCTCCTCAGTTGGAAGTCGTCCTATGAATGCAGACGCCGGCAGCGCCGTCGCACAACTTCAGGTTGGACGTTGCCATGCTCCCACTGATGCTACGAAAACAATTGCCCGTCGGCAAGCAATACCTTGGGGCCTTCCCGCACGGTTTCTTCTTTTTTGTGCTGTAGGCCCACCATTTGGCGGGGTTTTGTGCCCCAAAATGAAAACCGGACGCCCGTGGGCGCCCGGTTTTCTCGAACGTTCGCTTCCTTTCACCTGCCGGCGCCGCCGTTATGACGGCGCCAGCCAGCGAAAGTCAGATTAGAAGTACAACACCACGTTGAACGTGGCAACGAAGTTGTGCGTGTGAGCGTTGTTGTTGCGGCTCAATGCAGTCGCTGCCGGCAGCAGGCTGGCGGAGTTCATCGGAACGATGCTTCCGATAGTGCCGACCGGGTAGGCGACATCCAGGTTCTGAGCGCCGAAAATGCTCAGGCCATGGTTGTTCGACTGCCAATCGTAACGCACTTCCGGATAGATCAAGATGAACTTGCTGGGCTCATACCGGACGTTGAAGGCGACATCGTTCAGATCGGTCTTGCAGTTGGTCAACTGGCCACCGGGGGCCGCGCTGCCGTAAAAAGCGCAAACCGGATACAGGCCGAGTCCGCTCTGGTTGTTGAGGTGCTCGCCACGAACATCAAAGGCGACGTTCTTCTTCCACTGGTAGGCGACCTGGGTCTGCGTACCCCAGTAGGAGCCGCCCTTGTAGCCGGACTGATAGTGGTTCGGACCGACGTACTGCAGTGTGTCCGGACGGCCGTCAGCCCATTGCTTACCGAAGTTGACTTCACCGATCCAGCGCCACTTCGAGCCAAAGTTGTGGTAGAAGTTGATCGCGTTCGACAAAGCCATCTGGTCGCGCGGCGAAATTACGTGGTAGTAAGAGCCGAGGTACTGGCTGCTGACGCCCCAGGCGCCCACGCCAGCCGGCAGACTGGTAAGACCAGCACTGACCCAGCCCGGCATGTACGAAGCGCCGTTCCACACCAGACCCGGCTTGGAGAAGCTGGCCGGGCTCATGTTGTTCGGACCCTGCAGGTTGCTGGCGCAAAGGCCGCTGCCCGACGGGGCCGAGTTGGTGCAAGCCGCGCCCGGAAGAATGTTCTTGGGGCCAAACATGGCGGCGTAGTTAACGCCCGTGCTCATCTTGGGCGAGCGCCACCGCAGCGCCGTTTGGAAGTCCTTCTTGCCGCTGACCGGGTGATAGACCTGCCAACCGTTGTTGACACCAAATTCACCCGACAACATGCCCAACTTCTTGTCGCGGAGGATGTTCGCCGCCAGCACCAGGCCGTAGCTCTGGCTCGGCTCGGTGACCATCGAGAACGACTTGCTGGCGAAGAGATCCGGACCAGGCCGAACCTGCGGCGGGATATCCCAGCCGATGCCGACGCCCGCGCGGCCAAACCGCAGTACCATGCCCTTGAATACCGGGATGTAAACCGCAGCCCACGCGTTGGGCAGAGCAACCGTGTTCTGTTTCGTTATCTGCGCGAAGTTCGGGTTGTAGTCGCCTGGGTCATTGATGGCCCACTGCTTGTCGAACCCAGTCATTGCAGCCGAAGAACTGCTGCGACCGTACAGGGTGTTCTGATAGAAGCTCCAACCGAACTTCTTCGGAGTCGGACCCGGGATCGGGCCAACGCCAGGCAACAGGTTGGTCACCATATCTCTGTGGATGACCAAGTCGATGTCCTGGAATGCGCAACCCGTGTCATTCACGACCGGATCAGGCCAGTTGCCCTGACCGAAGTTCGCCGAGAACTTGTCGGTCGCGGTGTTGGTCGAGCAGCCCATCTGCACGTAGTTTTCGATCTGGATGCCGGTCTTCTTCTGGAGGCCTTCGCCGAAGATCGACTTGAAGAGCCAGCCGCCGGTTTCGCCGGCGCCGCCCGGATAGGTCTTTCTCGCCGGTGCTGCCTTGGGTGCTGCCGCGGGCTTGGCCTGATCGGCCGCCGCTACGACGTTCACGTCGCTGCTGGACGAAGTTTCGCCCGCCATCAGCGGTAACGAGAACAATGCGATTAACACAATAAGCGTGGTAATACGCCGCATGCGCTTTTTCCTCCCCTAATCTTAAATGGCTTACTTGTACAGGTGCTTGGCGATGGTCCATTCCGTTTTGCATGCACTCGGCTCTGGAATTGCGGCCGATCTGTCGTTTGGCATGCATTTTCAAGGCATCGGTCGGGCCTAGCCTCTTTTTTACAAAACCGCTCTTACTACATACACCACTCAGCTTAGCGTCAGTGGTTGATTCATCCACCCCGCTTGCGCTAGAACCTTGCCTTCGCGCGATCCAGTCGCACGACGAACAGAATAGTGTCTGAGCGGGGAAGATACTGTACCGGGGAAGCAGTGTCAATAGCTTTCTTCTACCCCGCCTTGCGCCTCCTTATTAGGCAGGCCTGTGCATTGCCCCCCCATCGCCAGGGCCCGTCGCCGGCGACTGCAAGTCCTTGATTTCTCTGCGGCATCCGGCCCCGGCACGGTAGAATGTTTGAGCCCTTTTAATCCAGCCTGGGTGCCTGCATGGAACTGCGCCTGCTTCGCTATTTCGTCGCGGTAGCCGAGGAACTGAACTTCACCCGCGCGGCCGAGCGCCTGCACATCGCCCAGCCCTCGCTCAGTCAGCAGGTCCGCCAGTTGGAGGCCGAGATTGGCGCCCCGCTGTTTCTCCGCGACAAGCACCGCCTCGAACTCACCGAGGCCGGACGCATCTTCCTCCGCGAGTCCCGCAACATCCTTAACTACACCAACCACGCCATCAGCGTCACTCGTCAGGCTGCGCGCGCCGAAGCCGGGCTGATCACCATCGCCATGGTCCCGGGGCCGGAGGGCAAAATGTTCTCCCGCGTGCTCACGAGCCTGCTGATCAAGCATCCCGAGGTGCAGATCGTGCTGCGCAGCCTCACCTCGCCCGAACAGGTGCTGGCGCTGCAAAACCGCGAGATTAACGTCGGTCTGCTGCGCGGTCCCATCGACGACGACCACATTGCCTGCGAGGTCATCGAACGCGAGGACGTGGTGGCCGTCCTGCCCGCCGACCACCCTCTCGCCCAGCACAACCCGGTCAGGCTGGCAGCCCTGCTGTCCCAGCTTCCCTTGATTCAGGTGTCCCGCACTACCGCTCCCACCGTCCACGACACGATCAAGCACGTGGCCGAGTCCGCCGGCGTGCCCACCCATCAGCGCCTGGAATCCGAGAGCGTCACCGCCATCCTAAGCGCCGTTGCCAGCGGCCTCGGATTCGGCCTGCACGGCGCCTACGTCGAGCAGATTCTCCCCCATAACGCCGTGGTCCGCCAACTCGACATCGACCCCCGGCCCAAGCTGGAATTGCTGGTCGCCTACCGGCTCGACGACCGACTCCCCGCGCTCTCGGCCTTCCTAAATCTCCTGCGCGCCGTCCTGTAGGCGTCTCTGCACGGTCCAAAACGGGACGCTGCCCTTGCACGGATAAAGGCTGTCCCTTGGATATCCAAGGTAAGAAATATTGTCTTTCCCCGCCGAAAGCTCGTACTCTTTCTCGGGCTGCGTTTAGAATGCAGGGGTGTAAAGCTCCCTGTGCGTGCCTCGGGTTGGCAAGCTGCGGGCCTGCACTGTGTGGCCCTGCACTCCCGGCGTACGCGCGACGCGTCGGCGTGCTGGCTGCTCCGATCATCTCGGCCCGTGCGCCAGTTGAGGGACTTTGGAAGGAACGGGCTCTTCGCAGCACTGCAAGTTTTCTTACAAGTAGCGATATCATCGCTGAAGGAACGGATACGACTATGATTCAGAAAATCGCTGTTCTAGGCGCCGGCACGATGGGCATGGGCGTCGCCGAGACTTTTGCCATGAACGGCTTCGACGTCAACCTGTGGACCAGCAAGACGCCCGAGGCCATCAAGCAGAAGATCGCTCAGGATCTGCAGCTCCTGGTCGAAGAAGATTTCATCAAGCCCCAGCAGTTGCAGGACGCCATCAACAACGTCAAGGTCTTCTCCGACCAGAAGGCCGCCGTCGCCGACCGCGACTACGTTATTGAGAACATCCCCGAAGAGATGAAGTTGAAGCAGGACACCTTCAAGAACATGGACGGCTGGTGCCCTGAGCACACGATTTTCGCCAGCAACACTACATCCCTGCCCCTGAGCGGCATGATGGAACTGGTCAGCGAGAAGCGCCGTCAGCGCATGATCATCTGCCACTGGTTCAACCCCCCGACCCTCATGCCCATCATCGAACTGTCCTTCTTCGGCAATATGCCCGAGCCGATTTACAAGGAAGTCGTCGACGTGTATGACAAAGTCGGCAAGGTCACCGTGCGCGTCCTCAAGGATGTACCCGGTATGCTCGCGGCCCGCATTCAGCAGGGCATCGCCCGCGAAGCGTTCTCGATTATCGAGAAGGGCATCGCTCTTCCCGAAGACGTGGACAAGGCCATCAAGTTCGGCCCCTGCTTCCGCTACGCCACCACCGGCCAGCTTGAGATCGCCGACTTCGGCGGCCTCGACATCTGGCTCAAGGCCGGCGACAACCTGCTCAAGGACATGGACAACTCGCAGGCCGGCAACACGCTGGTTCGCCAGAAGGTCGCGGAAGGCAAGCTCGGCATCAAGACCGGCGAAGGCTTCTACAAGTATTCGCCCGAGCAGATTCCGATCGTGCGCAAGAAGTTCGTGCAGCGGCTGATCCACCAGCTCAAGGCTTCGCAGTTTTACAAATAGCCCCGGTCCGGCAAGCGTGAGCTTGCACTGTTGGAATTTTGCATTCGCAACCGAGCGAAGAAAGGAATTTTAGCCATGGCATTCACCGATCCCTGCGTCATTACCTGCGCCATCAATGGCCCGATCGCCCGCAAGAAGGACCACCCCGGACTTCCGACCGAGCCCGAGGAAGTCGCCGCAGCAGCATTGGCCGCCCACCAGGCAGGCGCTGCCGTCATCCACACCCACGTCCGCGACAAGAACGGCGAGCCCACGGTTGACAAGGGCCGCGTGAAGGCTTACTTCGAAGCCATTCACGAGGCCGCTCCCACCGTTCTGCTGCAGCTCTCCACCGGCGGCATCGAGCCCACTTACGCCGACCGCGCCGCGCAGGTCGAACTGCTGCCCCGCATGGCCAGCCTGAACCCCGCCACCATGACCTTCGGCATGGCCGAGTTCCGCAATCCTCCCAAGGAAATGCGCCTCATGGCTGCCCGCATGAAGGAACTTGGCGTCAAGCCTGAGCTGGAAATCTACGACTACGGCCACATCGATCTGATGATGCAGCTGGTCAAGGAAGGCCTGCTGGAAGAACCGCTCAGCTGCTCGCTGGTGCTCGGCGTCATGGGCGGCGCCGCCGCTGCCCCGGCCAACCTAGTCGCCATGGTCAACCTGCTGCCTCCGGGCGCCAACTGGCAGATCATCGCCATCGGCCGCTTCAACCTGCAGCTGACCACCATGGGCATCGCCATGGGCGGCAACGCCCGCACCGGCCTTGAGGACACGCTCATGCTCCGCAAGGGCGTACTGGGCGACAACGCCGCGCTGACCAAGCGCCTGGTCGGCATCTGCAAGTCCATGGAACGCGAAGTAGCCACCCCCGCGCAGGCCGCCGCTAGCCTCAAGCTGCCCGAACTGCGGAGGGACCTGGCCCGTCCGTAGTGGCTTAGTTCGTCGACCCTGTTTGTTCATCGGGTGCCCCGTCCTAGCTGGTTTTGCTAGGGCGGGGTATTTGCTTTTTTCCCGTTGCGAAGATCGCCGGGTGCCCCACCCTCGCGCCCGATTTTGGCGCGTGGGTGGGATTCACTTTGTTCCCGCGCCTTCTATTTTTGCGAGCGCCCCACCATTCCCGCCGCCATCGAGCGCGCATCGAGCCGCGTGAGCCGCTTCTCCTGCCCCGGAGTGAGTAAAGAAGTATGCGCCACCCGGCACAGGTGCTCCGCAATGAACCAGACGGGCTTCTCCGAGGTCATCCATTCTAGGGGGTCGAAGCGCGCCAGGTCGATGGCACGCGAGTAGGCGCGCAGGGTGCGCTCGCCGCGCAGGTTGTAGTAGCCGTCGAAAAAGCTCACGGCCAGCTCGCGCAGCGTGCGGTGTATGGGCTCGCGAAAGCGCAGGCCCGCGAAATTCGATTTGCCGACCGCTCCCCAGCATCCCTTGTACTGGTAAACGGCCAGCACGTGATCGTCGTCGCGCACCGCCTCCAGATCCCAGAGCAGCGGCCTGAATCCATTCACCCGCAGCGCCGCGGCCGCAAAGATCGCGCCTTCCAGGCAATGCGCCGTTCGTTCGTTGAGCACGCGGCGAGGCGACCATGCGCTCTGCGCATGGTGATAAGGCAGGCTGTCAAGGAACCGCTGGACCAGCGCCGGCGTGCGCAGGGCGCGCAGGCCGCGCAGTTCCGATGGCGTGAAGCCGTAGCTTTGCATGAGGAAGATTTAACCACAGAGGAAGCAGACGGCAAGCGGATCTTGTCGGCCCTCCAGTGGCCCGGGTATGCGCCCCGCATGCCGGGTGCCCCATCTTCGCGGCCCGTCTTTGGCCGCTGAGGTGGGGATTTCGACTTTCGTCGCCATAGATCTTCGACGCTGGCCCCGACGCAGTCTGCGCAGCGCCCGCGCCTCTTTTGTTTCTTGCATTCATCCCGCACTGATTTAACATTCTCAGAAAAGAGCTTGGGACCGCACCAGCCGCGCTGCGCCTTCCGCGACGCGCGAATTCACGTCCCCTTTGGAGCACAGCATGTCGGCCACGCAGACGCCCACCCCAAACGCCGCCCCGAACCCCGACCGCATCACCCGCGACATGTGGATGAGCCTCGGAGGCGCCTTCGCCGGCTGGACGCTGGACGCCATGGACTGGATGCTGCTCGCCCTCGCCCTGCCGCTGATCGAGGTCGACTTCCACGTCTCGCTGCGCCAGGTCGCGCTGCTGGCCACACTCACCCTGTTCGGCGCCGCCATCGGCGGCACGCTCATGGGCATCATCGCCGACTACTTCGGCCGCGTCCGCACCCTGATGCTCACCATGATCATCTACGGCGTCTTCACCGCCGCCTGCGGAGTCGCCCAGACCTTCAACCAGTTGCTCATCCTGCGCATCATCACCGGCTTCGGACTCGGCGGCGAATGGGGCGTCGGCACCACCCTCGTCAGCGAATACTGGCCCGACAAATACCGCGCCAAGTGCACATCGTTCGTGCACAGCGGCTGGCCGGTCGGTTACGGCCTGGCCACGCTGGCCTACCTGTGGGTCACGCCGCACTGGGGATGGCGCGGCCTGTTCTTCATCGGCATCATTCCGGCCATCGTCGCCATCTGGTTCCGTACCGCCGTGCCTGAGCCGCAGGACTTCAAGGACACCCAGGAAAAGCGCGCCGCCACTCACGCCGCCGGTGAAGCGGCGCCCAAGTTCCCGCTGGTTCAGCTGTTCTCGCGCTCCCGCATCCGCATCACGCTGCTCGGCGGCTTGCTGGCCAGCGGCGCTCTGATGGCCTACTGGGGATCGGCTACCTGGCTGCCGTCCTATCTGGTCAAGTCTCGCGGCCTCAACATCGTCAAGACCGCCGGCTTCCTGATCTTCCTTAACGCCGGAGCCTTCCTCGGCTATCAGTTTTTCGGCTGGCTCGCCGACAAGCATGGACGCCGCCTGTCCTTCACGCTCGGCATGTTCGGCTCCATCCTTGTGACGTTGGCATATGTGATGATGGGCGACGAACGCGCCCTGCTCTACTTCGGACCGATCTTCGGCTTCGTCAGCTACGGATTCTTCGGCCCCTTCGGCGCCTTCATCAGTGAGCTATTTCCCGCCGAATCGCGCGCCACCGGCACCACGCTGGTCTTCAACATCGGACGCTGCGCCTCAATGGCCTCGCCCTACATCATCGGCGCGCTGGCTGAAACCCGCGGCCTCGGCTTCGGCCTCGGCGCCACCGTGGTCTTCAACCTAATAGGATTGGCCGCGCTGTTCCTGCTGCCGGAGACGGTGAAAGCAGGCGTGAGGATGTTCGATTCCTCCAGCGCCGGCAACAAAGCGGAATAGAGCAGGGTGCCCCAGGTTCGCGCCGTGCCTTTCGGCGCTAACCTGGGCTCAAAACTCCTAACCGCAACATTCCATCACAACGGTCGCGCCATCGCCGTAACATCGCGCACCAACTCGGGCCAAGCGCCGTACACCTTCACTCCCTCCGGGGCCGCCGGATACTTCGCGTAAGTACGCATCAAGGCGATGCCGCTACCTGCGCTCTTCGCCATTTCGATGTCGGTCGCCGTATCGCCAACCATCAACATCTCGCTCGTCGCAACGCCGAGCCGCTGCGAAATTGCGAGCAGCGGATCCGGCGCCGGCTTGCCCCGCGCCACATCGGCGTCCGTCAGAATCAGCGCGAACTCGCCGAGGATGCCGACCCGCGTCAGCACCTCTTCCACGTAGTCCCGGTGCGCGCTCGTGGCAATCGCCAACGGACGCTCTTTGCTCAGCGTCCGCACCGCTTCCGCTGCGCCGGGCAGCACCTGCGTCCGGCCTCTTCGCGCCTTCCAGATCGCGTCCTTCGTTACCCGGAGCCGCTTCTGCATCTCCAGCGGGATTCCCATGCGCTCGAAGATGCGGAACCCGGCACACCCGTCCCAGAGATTCTCGAGCAGAATTGGAAGCGCCGCCGTGAATGCTGCTGATCCCTCTTGCTCCCACGCCTCGCGAAAGGCCCGATCCTGGCCTGGCATGGAGTCGGCGATCACGCCGTCGAAATCAAACACAATTGCCTGCCACACGCTCGCTGCCATGCTTTCCAGCCCCGTTTCCCATGCAAAGATGAAAGGCGATTCTACACTGCCGTGTGCAGCGCAATCCGTGCTCTTCCCTCTTCTCCCCCTTCGCCCCCTGAGGTAAAATGCTCGCTGGATCGTGGGGATCCTTTCGGCTTCATCAGCTTTATCGGTTATTCGGTAATCAGGGCCATCCCGGGACCGGACATCTTCGCGCGCCGTCGGGACTCTTTTACCCGTCGCTCGTAACCACAGCTGACCGTGGACAACTGACGTTGCCTCTCTTAACAGGAGCCAGGAGCATGAACAAACTTGTGGCCAATGCGGATGAAGCCATCCGCGATATTCAGGACGGCGCTACCATCGCGGTGGGCGGCTTCGGCCTGTGCGGCATTCCCGAGAACCTCATCAAGGCCCTGCAGCGCAAGGGCATCAAGAATCTCACCATCATCAGCAACAACGCCGGCGTGGACGACTTCGGTCTCGGCGTGCTGCTGCAGAGCCGCCAGGTGAAGAAGTGCATCAGCACCTACGTCGGCGAGAACAAGCTCTTCGAGGAACTCGTCCTCAAGGGCGAGCTTGAACTCGACCTCGTGCCGCAGGGCACCTTCGCCGAACGCTGCCGCGCCGGCGGCGCCGGCATTCCGGCCTTCTTCACTCCCACCGGCTTCGGCACCATCATCGCCGACGGCAAGGAGACCCGCGAGTTCGACGGCAAGATGTATGTGATGGAAAAGGCGCTCAAGGCCGACTTCTCGCTCGTCAAGGCATGGCGGGGCGACAAGTGGGGCAACCTCGTCTTCCGCAAGACGGCCCGCAACTTCAATCCCATGATCGCTACCTGCGGCAAGGTCTGCATCGCTGAAGTCGAGGAACTGGTTGAAGTCGGCCAGCTCGATCCCGACCTCATCCACTTGCCAAGCATCTATGTGAAGCGCATCTTCCAGGGACCGTCGTACGAGAAGCGCATCGAACGGCGCACCGTGCGCCCTGCGGCGCAGTAGGCGCAGCGCCACCACCTGAGAGCGGAGGAATCTGAGAATGTCTACTACGCCCCAAGCGGCCCCCAAGGCAGCAAAAGACAACGTGAAGCGCGACCGCATCGTGAAGCGTATCGCCAGCGAATTGCAGGATGGCTTCTACGTCAACCTCGGCATCGGCATGCCCACCCTCGTGGCCAACCACGTGCCTCCGGGCATCGACGTCGTGCTGCAAAGCGAGAACGGCATGCTCGGCATGGGCCCCTGGCCCGTCGCCGGCACCGAAGACCCCGACCTGATCAACGCCGGCAAGGAAACCGTCACCGAAATCCCCGGCACCTGCTACTTTTCCAGCTCCGACTCGTTCGCCATGATCCGCGGCGGACACGTTGACCTCAGCGTGCTCGGCGCGATGGAGGTGGACCAGAACGGCAACCTCGCCAACTGGATGATCCCCGGCAAGATGGTAAAGGGCATGGGCGGCGCCATGGACCTGGTCGCCGGCGCGCGCCGCGTCATCATCGCCATGGAGCACACCACCCGCGACGGCGTGTCCAAGATCCTGAAGAATTGCACGCTGCCGCTAACCGGCGTCGCCGTCGTAGACACCATCGTGACCGAGATGGCATACATGCGATTCGTCCCCGGCAAGGGACTGGTGCTGGAAGAAATAGCCCCCGGCCTCACCGTGGAAGACGTGGTCAAGGCCACCGAAGCCACGCTCATCGTCAGCCCCAACGTCAAGACGATGGCGTACTGACACGAACCCGGTAATATCTGGTGCCCCACCTTAGCGGCCCGCTGTTGGCCGCTAAGGTGGGGGGTTTGTTTCCTCCCGAAAATTCTCTCACCTGCGCTAGACTGTCTCTTTTCCCCGGTCCTGAATCTAATCCTGGTAAGAGAAACTGCGAGCACTCATGCCCAAGAAAATCTATATCGCCGCCTACGACCAGTCGAAATTCGGCAAACTCGGTAACGTCACCGTCCCAGCCATTATCAGCAGCGCGGTCCAAGGCGTCTGCGCGCAGATCGGCACGACGCCCGCCGCGCTCGACGTGGCCTCCATCGGGGCCGCCTGCAACTTCTCGCTCAACGAGCAGGGGCTGCTCTCCGGCCTGGTCGCCTCCGTGCCGGGCATGGAGTCCAAGCCCATCGAGATGGTCGAGAACGCCTGCGCCTCCGGCGGACAGGCCGTGCTCTCTGTGATGCAGAAGCTGCAACTCGGCCACGGCGAAACCGGCATCGCCATCGGCTACGAGAAAATGCGCGACGACGCCGGCAAGATGGACGGCGCGTTGATCGGCAAGGTCCTCGGATTCTATTCGCACCCCGAGGAGCGCCCCGGCAAGGTCTACATCTTCCCGCATCTGTTCGCCGAGATCATGCGCGACTACATGGCGCGCTGGGGCGTCACCGAGGCCGATCTCGCCCACATCGCCGTCGCCGAGTACGCCAACGCCCGCTCGAATCCCTGCGCGCAGATGCGCAACGTGCAGCTCACGGTTGAGCAGGCGACGAAGATCGAGGGCATCAACCGCTACGTCATCGAGGGACTGCCGCTCAAAACCTACGATAGTTCGCAGGTCAGCGACGGCTACGCCGCCATGATCCTCGCCACCGCAGAGGGATTGCAGAAGCTGGGAGTGCCTAAGTCCGCCTGCGTCGAGATCGCCGGCTGGGGACAGGCGACCGACCCGCTCAAGAAGGAAGGCCGCGACGTTCTCCATCCGGCCGGTGCCTACCGCGCCATGAACGCCGCTTACCAGCGCGCCGGGCTCACCTCGGCCGACGTCAACGTCGCCGAAGTGCACGACTGCTTCACCGTCATGGGCGCTATCGCCACCGAAGTAATCGGCAAGGCCGCACCCGGCCAGGGCGCGCGCTATTGGGTGGAAGGCAAGGCCTCCGTCACGGGCGAGTGCGCCATCAACACGAGCGGCGGATTGATCGCCAAGGGCCATCCCATCGGCGCCACCGGCATCGCCATGATCGGCTGGTCAGCCTGGCAACTGCTCGACAAGTGCCCGCCCGAGTTGCAGGTGAAGAACCCGAAGGCCGCCGCCACCTTCAACATCGGCGGCCCGCTCTGCGCCTCCGTCTGTACCTTGCTGAAGCGGGCGTAATCGCCCGGACCTTCCATAAACAAAAGCCCCTCTCTGCACTTCAGAGAGGGGCTCTTCTAATCAATCCATGGGATCAGAGCGCCGGCCGGCCGGCTCCACGCAGCAGGATTTCGACCACATCCGCCGCGCTGTAACTGCCGCCCTTGATGCTCTGGAAGCGGTTAATTTCGTTCAGGTCATCACCGCAAGTGATGAGACACGGCTCGATCCCGGCGCCGTTGCGAATCTGCGGATGTCCGATGTTGGCCAGCAGGGCGTTGCAGAGGCACTTCTTGCCGATCGCCTTCTCCGCCCGTCCGCCTTTGGCCACGTAGGCCGCAACCGGCTCGGCTGCACAACGGTACCCAATCTCGCCATCCGCTTTCCGGTATGGCTCGCGCAAATAGCCGATGTCGCAGATGCGCGGCCGGCTGGCGTATACGTCGCTATCGGAGGCCGAACCCTCCAGTTGCGCCGCCTTGAACGGAAACCCGGTGGGTGAACTCAAGGGATCGGTAAAGACGTGTGCCGTGCCGGCAAATCCCTGATCCGCCAGCGCGCGTTTGCACTCCTCCAGCAACGACGATTCCGCGCAGAACGCAAACGCCGTGCCTACCTGCACGCCTTCCGCTCCGGCCGCCAGCGCCTGCGCCAACTTCTCCGGAGTGCCGTAACCGCCGGCCAGCCAGAAAGGCACGCCGAACTTGGCAATCGCCTCCAAGTCAACCTTGTCGCGCTCGCCGTAGATCGGTTCCCCGCCGTTGGTAAATTCGGTTTTTCCCCGCGGCGGCGCATTGTGCCCGCCGGCGGTCGGTCCCTCGACTACAAAACCATCCACCTTGCCGTTCGCTTTCTTGAGCAGCGCACCAGCCAGGACGGTGGAAGAGACAATCGCCAGAAACTTGGGGCGCACCAGCGGCGCCAGCGGAGTCTCCATGAAGTCCTGCGGCGAGAACGTCATCACCCCATCGTCCTCGGCCTGCATGCCCGCAATCTGCAGCGGATAGCCCGCCGATTCGTGGTTGACGAAATGATCGAGCATCCCCGGGATTTTCACGGGAATGCCGGCACCCATCAGCACGTATCCCACTCCGGCCAGCATGGCACCGTAAATCGAGGGCAGGTGAAGATACTGGATCTTCTCCAGGTAGTTGATGCCCACGGCGTTGCCGTGCCCCTGGCGCGCCAGCCACACCTCGACGAAATTGGCGACAATGCACATCTCGCACAACGTCCGCGAGCTGTCCTTGACCGGCATCGGCGGACAGCGGTATGCCGTGCGCTCCTGCTTGCCGCCCTCAATAAAATAGGCCTGCCACACCCGCGCGGCCATCTGCGGAAATGGGAAATGGGCAAGCGCACGCCGCATATGCCCACCCGGATCGCCGTCCTGCAGGCGACGGGCAAGAATCTGGTCGAGAGCCGTTCCAGAAACAACACCGAGTTGACCGGTCATGGAGACAGCCTGCGCCAGTTGCCAACTGGACACGCCAGCGCCCATGCCCCCCTGGATAATTATGGGATTGTTCACTTGAGTCCTATTTGAATAGCTATCTTAACCGATGATTGGCCAGCCGATGCGTTCTGATTGCATTGCGCCGCAAAATTAAACAGCGGTGGCCACGTGGAATCAACACTTTGCATCCGATAATTTCTCCACTCCTTCGAATAAAATTTCGAAATTTCGCAAAGTCGGCAGATTATCGGGTCTTAGGGTGTAAGCTCAGGAAGTGGATGCCTGTTTTCTCATGCTAGGCCGATGCGCAAGCTGACCGTCCTGAGGTTTATGTCGTTGAGCGGGCTCGCAGCCAATCCAGATTCCTGGTGCGGTACCCGACTGAGGGCAGCCTGTAAGCCACATGCAAGAACTTTTAGCCCGCCCGGTTAAACCGATGACAAACTCTAAGCTACAAGCCGCATTGGATGAACTGGAAAGGCTCTGTGAAACCGTCAAGGGGTTCAAACAGCGCAACGGCACCCTGCCCAATGCCGACAGTGATGCCGGCCGTGCGCTGTCCATTCTGGCTGACTTTATGAAAGAACTCGACGAGTTGCATGTCGATAAGTTGGTCAGGCCCTGAGCGGGAACAGGAGTTGCTATGAGTTTGGCTGTTGACCCGTACGTCTGCTCGGTTCAGTCGGAGCGGTATTTTAGACACTGGCGCCATCATTGGGTGATTTGCCGCGTCAACAAACCCGAAGAACTGGTCGCGTGGGGACATGCCCCTACGCAGGAGTTAGCGGAATCAGCGGCGCGCACCGAGATTGCGGAGTTGTGTGCCGGCATCAGTAAAGGCGGGCGCGTCCAGCGGGCGGGCATGCCTCATTTCCGTCAGTGAAATTGACGTACGGCCAACGATGCCCCGAGGCATGCCTTGCGCAGCAATCCGGCCAGTTGCCGAGAAGTAGGATTATTTTTTGACCATTAAATCTGTGCCGCCCGCGCACCCTCCGGGCGATGCCCCGCGCCGTGTCCGGCCCGAGGTAAAAGGACCGATTCGCTGTCACAAATGTCAGCTGAACTGCCGCGATGCGGCTCACTATCTGGACCACAAATGCGAGCCCAAGCCTCGCGCTCTCTGAGCTCAGAAAGGAACCCTTTTTATGTCCGCACGTAACGGCGACAGATCGAGATTTAACCGCGAGCGCAAACAGAAATTGGCCCGGCGCCTGCGCAACCAGGAACTCCGCAAGACCCTGGCAGCCGCAACCAGCTCAGTTACAGCTGCAGCTACAGCCAGCAAATAATCGCGCCCAAAATCAATCCCAGGCGAGCGCCGGAACTCACGGCGCCAACCTGGGACTTGTCTTGCGACTTACTTGCGAAGAGTCCGCTGCCTATACCTTGACACGTCCGAACGAGAACCCCGACACCTCGGTGATCCGCCCGCGCCACCAAACGCCCTCCGCCTTCGGCAGCGGCTGGCCGCCCGAATAGAAAAGCGCGTCCTTCATATGAAGGAACGTGGGCATCGCCGCCTCGGTGGTCCCGCCATTGGCCTTCGACTTCGGAAAACGCTCGGTCCCGAAAATCCTGTCCGTGTCCAGCCCGACCGCCTCGAAATACTTCTCGTAGCAGGTCAGCAGGCCCGATATCAGGACTCCTTTCACCGCCAGCGTGATCGGCACTTCATTGCCATGCTTGTTGATAAAGTCCACCAGCGCGGTGAGAAACCAATCGGCTTCCGGTTGCGCGGTGATTTGTATGGAACCCTGCAGTCCATCCGACTCCGTCATGCTGTCTCCTTGCGTACTTGATTTCGGGCCGGTCCGCCCGCCCCGGGCCGGACGCCGCATCGTGCGGAGTTAATGCAACAGCCTCCATCTTAAAAGAAGCCCGCGCAACTTGGAATCGTCTGCGCGGGCTCACAAGTTTTTATGCCTTGGCCGTCTTCGCCTTGTTCAGCTTCAGCACCTTCTCGGCGTTGGTGCGCGCAATCTTCTCCCAGTCGCTTTCGCTGATGGCATCGACGCGATCGAACCACCCAGCCGCCTCGTTTACGCACTCATAGGGGTAGTCCACGGCAAACAACACGCGGTCGGCGCCCATCGTCAGCAGCACGTTCAGCAACGTCGTCGTGCAGAAATTGCCGCTGGTCGTCACGTAGAAGTTCTGGCGCAGGTACTCGCTGAACGTCTTCTTGATGGTGATGCCGCGCGGCATCATCTTCACCCGGTGGTCGATCCGCCAGACGCAGTGCGGGATGTTCTCGCCCAGGTGCCCCAGGATGACCGTCAGCTTCGGATACTTGTCAAACAAGCCGCTGCCCATCAGCCGCAGCGCGTGCGTCGCCGTGTTGACGCCAAACATCCACGCCGAACCGGTAAACCACGGATGCCCCGCGATGTCGGCCACCCTACCCTGGGGTATATATCGCGGATGGATATAAACCGGCACTTCCAGCTTCTCCACCTGCTCCCAGAACGGCCAGAACTGCGGCATATCGTAATAGAGAATGTTCTCCGGCTTGTCCAGCTGCGTGAAGCCGTTCACCAGTCCACCGGCCAAGCCCAGCTGCTTCACGGCGCGTGTCAACTCGGCCGCCGATGCTTCCGGGTCCTGCAACGGCAGCGCGGCGAAAGCCTGCAGCCGGTCGGGACGCTTCGCCACCAGGTTCGCGATGTAATCGTTGGCCCGCTGCGCCGTTTCCACCGCCTGCTTGCTCGACAGGATCGTCTGAATGCCGCCTGACGTCAGCGACATCACCGACTTCTCAATTCCCCAACGGTCCATCTCCGGAATCAGCTTGCCGTCCAGGTCGAGCAACTGCTGCTTCAGTTCCGGCCAGCCGTCGCCGGGTTGGTAGTTGGTCTCTTGCTCCACCAGTTCCGGAATCCCGAAGTGCTCCTCGATTGCGATCTTCTGTACGCGCATTGTCCGCCCCCTGCAAAATTGGTACCCCACCTTGGCGTGCCCACGTTGGCGCGGAAGGTGGGGGTGTTCTCTGCTTGCCTCTCCTACTGCGCCGTCACGCCGCCGTCGACGAACAGCGTCTGGCCGGTGATGAAGTCCGAGGCCGGGGAGGCCAGAAACACGCAGGCTCCCACCAGGTCGCTCGGATCCGCCAGCCGTCCCAGCGGGATCTGCG
>CAINCZ010000121.1 GCA_903847195.1 uncultured Acidobacteriota bacterium
CTGCCTGCCTTTGGCAGATGTAGGCTTCCGAGAAACAGAAAAGCCGCAGGCGAACCTGCGGCATCTTCCAATTCCCAAATTACCCCATTACCGCAGCATCTGCTGCGCCGCGATCACCGCGTAATCCAGCACGCGTCCGGGCAGCACGCCGAGGTAGATCGTCACGATCAGGCTGACCGCCAGCGAGATGCCCAGCCCCACGGGGATGCGGGCGACCGGCGTATCCGCCATGCCCTCGCGCGGCTCGCGCATGTACATCGCCACGATCACTCGCAGGTAGTAGTAAGCGGCAATCGCGCTGTTGATCACGCCGAGGATCGTCAGCCCGATCAGGTTCGCGCCCAGTGCCGCGCGGAACACATAGAACTTGGCGAAGAACCCGCCGGTAATCGGGATTCCGATCAGCGACAGCAGGAACACCGTCAGCACCAGCGCCAACAGCGGCGAACGCCGTCCCAGGCCGGCGTAATCCTCGATCGTTACGTAGCGTTCATCCTGCCCGCCGAAGTGGCTGATCACGATGAACGCGCCCACATTCATCGCCGCATACGAAGCCGCGTAGAACATCGCCGCCGAAATGCCGATCTCCGGCGCCGCCGCGAACGCCACCATCAGGTAACCCGCGTGCGCGATCGAAGAGTAGGCCAGCATGCGCTTCACACTGGTCTGCACCAGCGCGCCGAGGTTGCCGATGAACATCGATAGAACCGCCGACACCCACACCAGCCAGAACCATCCCGGAGCTGCCGCTGCAAACAGGATCCGCAGCAGCACCGCGAAACTCGCCGCCTTCGGTCCGGTCGACATCAGCGCCACCACCGGCGACGGCGCACCCTCGTACACATCGGGCGTCCACACGTGGAAGGGAGCCGTTGCCACCTTGAAGCCTATCCCGACGAACATCATTGCCACTGCCACGTAGGCTAGCGTGCTTACCGGCCCCGAACGCAGCGTTGCGCCAATCGTGTAAATACTCGTCGAGCCCGTCGCGCCGAACATCAGCGCTACGCCATACAGGAAAAATGCGGTAGCAAACGAGCCGAGCAGGAAGTACTTCAGCGCCGCCTCGATGCTGGTGGCCACGTTTCGCCGGAAGCCCGCCAGGATGTAAGTCGAAATCGACGAAATCTCCAGCGCGATGAACACCAGCACCAGTTCCACGGCCGACGACATCAGCGCCATGCCCACCGTGCCCAACAGGATCAGCCCGTAGTATTCGCCCGCCCGCAGCTTCTGCGTGTTCAAATACTCAAGCGACGCCAGCGTCACCACCGCCGCCACCGCCAGCACTATGACGTGAAAGAACACGGCAAAGCGGTCCACGCGGATCATGCCGCTGAAAGCCATTCCCGGGTTCGCCGCCATTACCAGCGTCGCCCCGAGGGCCGCCAGTGTTCCGATAAACGCGAGTACGCCCAACCCCTTGCGATTGTTTTCAGGCCCCAGCAGCGGTTCGATCAGCATCACCAGAATGCCGAAGGCGCAAAGCACCAGCTCGGGAAGAATGCGCAGATACTCGGTAGCTGAAGGAATCATCGTCATCGCCCGATCGCCTGAGTCGTAAACTGCAGCAGCGGCCGCAAGGCCATCTGCACCGCCGGATCGATGGCATTCAGCCAGATCAGCGGCGCCACGCCCATCACCAGCGCCGCTACCACCGTCGGCCACAGCGCCGCCTTCTCGGTCCCGTACATGTCCGCCAAATGTGCGTTCTCCGCGTGCTTCACCTTGCCGTAAAACACGCGCTGGTACATCCACAGCAGGTAAGCCGCGCTCCAGATCACGCCGGTCGCCGCCAGGATTCCGTAAATCGCCTTCGCCTGGAACGCGCCGGCCAGCACCAGGAACTCGCCGATAAACCCGTTCAGCAGCGGCAGTCCAACCGAGGCCAGCACCACGAACAGGAAGAACGTCGCGTACACCGGCATCGGCGTCGACAACCCGCCAAAGGCTTTGATCTCGTAAGTGTGCCGCCGGTCATACAGCACGCCGCACAGCATGAACAGCGCGCCTGTCGAGACGCCGTGCGCCAGCATCACAAACACCGCGCCCGTCACGCCCGCCTGGGTGAAGCTGAAAATGCCCAGCACCACGAATCCCAGATGGCTCACCGACGAATACGCCACCAGCTTCTTCAAGCTCGGCTGCACCATCGCCACCAGCGCGCCATAGATGATGCCGATGATTGCCAGGGTGATAATCCACGACGCCTGCCGCCGCGCCTGCTCGGGGAAGAGCCCGACGTTGAAGCGCAACAGGCCGTAGGTGCCCATCTTGAGCAGCACGCCGGCCAGCAGCACCGACCCGGCCGTAGGCGCCTCCACGTGCGCATCCGGCAACCATGTGTGCAAGGGAAACAGCGGCACCTTCACCGCGAACGCGACGAAGAACCCGAGGAACAGCCAGAACGCTGCCGTGCCCGTCGGCGCAATGTTGCCGCTCGCCAGCCACTGCTGCAGCACAGGGAAGTCGAAGCTCCCGGTCTGCACGTATAGCCAGATGATCGCCGCCAGCATGAAGACCGACGCCACCATCGTGTACAGGAAGAACTTCACCGCCGCGTAGACGCGCCGCTCGTGGCCATACATGCCGATCAGCAGCGCCATCGGGATCAGCGTGCCTTCCCAGAAGAAGTAGAAGAGGAACAGGTCCAGCGCGAGGAACACGCCGATCATGGCCGTCTGCAGTACCAGCATCAGGATGAAGAACTCCTTCACCCGGTCCTTCACCGACCGCCACGAAATCAGCACGCACAGCGGCGTCAGGAAGGTTGTCAGCAGCACCAGCCACAGCGAGATCCCATCCAGCCCCAGATGGTAGTGAATGTTCGGATTCGTGATCCACGGCACATTCACCTCAAACTGGAACCCGGCGCGCCCACGTTCGAAATAAACCGGCAGGTGCAGCGACACGAAGAAGTCGAACAGGCTCACGATCAGCGCAAACCATCGCACCTCGCGTGCCCGCCGCGGCAGGAACAGCAGCAGGAACGCGCCCGCCAGCGGTATGAAAGTCACCAGCGTCAGGATCAGCGAATTCAGTGCGGGCGTGTTCATTTGGCCCCCACGACGATCATGTAAATCACCACCGCGACCGCTCCCAGCGCTATCCATGCCGCATACGAGCGTATGTTGCCCGACTGCATCCGGCGCACTCCGCCGGACAACTCCTGCGCGCCCTCGGCGCTGGCGTTGATCGTGCCGTCGATCGCCCCGGCGTCAATTCCGCGCCACAACAGCGTCGTCGAGCCCTTGATCAGCGGATTCACCAGCAGCGCCTGGTACAGTTCGTCGATGTAATATTTGTTGAGCACCGCGTCGTACAGCCCGCCGAACCACGCTGTCGCCTTAGTCGGCAGGTCGCGCCGCTTCACGTAGAGCAGCCACGCGAAGAGCAGTCCGGCCAGCGCCACCAGGATCGAGATCCCGGCAAACATCGCTTCCTTGCCGTGCTCCGCGTGTTCCACCGCCTCATGCGCGTGTCCGCTGATCACCGGCGCCAGGAAGTGCTCAAAGTGATTGCCGCCGCCCAGCGCTTCCGGCCAGCCGATCCAGCCGCCTATGAAGGAAAGCAACGCCAGCACCACCAGCGGCCCCAGCATCACCCACGGACTCTCGTGAATCCCGCCATGCCCGCCGTGCGCATGCGCACCGGCCGCGTGTCCGTGATCGGAGCGCGCATGCGCTCCCCGGTACTCACCGAAGAACGTCATGAACCACAGCCGGAACATGTAGAACGACGTGATAAACGCCGTCACAATACCCACCAGCCAGAACCACGGGCTCCCGTGCTCGCTCGTCAGCGCCTGCCACAGGATCTCGTCCTTCGAGAAGAACCCGGCCAGCGGGAAGAATCCGGCGATGGCGAAGGTCGCCATCGTCATCACCCAGAACGTCCACGGAATCTTCTTCCGCAGCCCGCCCATGTGCCGCATGTCCTGCTCGCCGCCCAGCGCGTGAATCACCGAGCCGGCACCGAGGAACAGCAGCGCCTTGAAAAAGGCGTGGGTCATCAGGTGGAAGATGCCCGCCGAAAACGCCGCCACGCCGCACGCCAGGAACATGTATCCCAGCTGCGAAATCGTCGAATACGCCAGCACCCGCTTGATGTCGTTCTGCGCGATGCCGATGGTCGCGGCGAAAATCGCCGTTACCGTGCCGATCACGGCCACCATCAGCAGGGCATCGGGCGCGCGGAAGAAAATCGGATTCGACCGCGTCACCATGTAAACTCCGGCCGTCACCATCGTCGCCGCGTGGATCAGGGCGCTCACCGGAGTCGGGCCTTCCATCGCATCCGGAAGCCACACATACAGCGGAATCTGCGCCGACTTGCCGCAGGCGCCGATCATCAGCAGGCATCCCACCGCCGTCAGCAGCCCCGCGTGGTGCTCCACGTCCATCGGGCCGACCTTCGAGAAAATCTCAGTGAACGTCAGCGAACCGAAGTTCTGGATCAGCAGAAACAGCGCAATCAGAAACGCGAAGTCGCCGATCCGGTTCACCAAAAACGCTTTCTTGCCCGCGCTCGCCGCCGAATCCTTGATGAAGAAGAAGCCGATCAGCAGGTACGACGCCAGGCCCACGCCCTCCCAGCCGACGAACATCAGCAGGTAGTTGTTGGCCAGCACCAGCACGAGCATGAAGAACATGAACAGGTTTAGGTACGAAAAGAAGCGGTAGTATCCGCCCTCGTGCGCCATGTACCCGGCCGAATAGATGTGGATCAGGAAGCCGACGCCGGTCACCACCAGCAGCATCACCAGCGTCAACTGGTCCACCATGAAGGCGAAGGGCACCGACAGGCTGCCTGACCGAAGCCAGGTGCCGTAAACTTCCAGGTGAGGAATCGCCGCTGCCGGTGCCGCGGCAAACCGCGCCGCCACCACCAGCGTCCACACGAACGCCAGGCCCGATGCGGCCAGCGCCACCAGCGTCACCAGCGTCCGCGAAAAGCGCCGCCCAAACAACCCGTTGAGCGCGCATCCGGCCAGCGGCAGCGCCGGGATCAGCCAAAGATTCCAGTCAGAGTTCATAGCTTCAGCAAATTCACGCGGTCAACGTTCAAGGTCTCGCGCGTCCGAAATACCGCGATGATGATGCCCAAACCGACCGCGGCCTCGGCCGCCGCGAC
>CAINCZ010000122.1 GCA_903847195.1 uncultured Acidobacteriota bacterium
CAAGATCCAGGAGCACGACATCACCTTCGGCATCGGTCCGGCCGGCACCGGCAAGACTTATCTCGCAGTGGCCAGCGCGGTGGACGCGCTGGAACGCGATCTGGTGAAACGCATCGTGCTGGTGCGTCCGGCGGTGGAGGCGGGCGAACGGCTCGGCTTCCTGCCCGGCGATCTGGCGCAGAAGGTGGACCCCTATCTGCGGCCCCTGTATGACGCGCTTTACGACCTGATGGGCTTCGACAAAGTGACCAAGCTGTTCGAGCGCGGCGCGATCGAGATCGCCCCGCTGGCCTACATGCGCGGACGCACCCTGAACCATTCGTTCATCATTCTGGACGAGGCGCAGAACACCACGCCGGAGCAGATGATGATGTTCCTCACCCGCATCGGCTTCGGCGCCAAGGCCGTGATTACCGGCGACGTGACTCAGGTGGACCTCGCGCGCGGCCAGAAGAGCGGTCTGGTGGATGCCCAGCAAGTGCTGGAAAAGGTCAGCGGCATCGCCTTTACCTTCTTTCAGTCCGAGGATGTGGTGCGCCACCCGCTGGTGCAGAAGATCGTCAACGCTTATGAACAGCGCGAGAAACGGTCCTGAGTTCCGAGCACCCCATGACCCGAAAAACCACCCCCCCCGCACTCAGCCTTTCAGTGCAATATGCGGCGAAACCGGAAGAAGCTCCGACCCGTGCCCAGCTTCGCCGTTGGGTGAAGGCCGCGTTGCGGCATGATGCCGAGATCGCGCTGCGCATCGTCGACGAGGAGGAGGGCCGTGCGCTCAACCGCGATTACCGCGGCAAGGACTACGCGACCAATGTGCTAACCTTTGTATACAATGACGAATTTACCGGCGCGGAGTTGCCGCTGGCCGGCGATATCGTGTTGTGCGCCCCGGTGGTTGCCCGCGAGGCTTTGCAGCAGGCGAAGCCCGTCGAGGCGCACTATGCGCACCTGACCGTCCACGGTGTGCTGCACCTGCAGGGCTACGATCATGAAAACGACGAACAGGCGCGACAGATGGAAGCCCTGGAAATCCAGATTGTCACCAAGCTGGGCTATGCTGACCCCTATGCCGAAGAAACGAAGGATATTTGAATAACATGAATGACGAACCTGCGAAACCGAACTGGTTTGAACGATTGAGCACACTCCTGTTGCGGGAGCCGGAAGACCGCGAACAGTTGGTCGAACTGCTGCATTCCGCCTATGAGCGCAACCTGCTGGATGCGGATGGCCTCGCCATGATCGAGGGGGTGCTCCAGGTATCCGAAATGCAGGTGCGCGACGTCATGATCCCGCGTGCCCAGATGGATGTGGTGGACATCGCCGATGCGCCGGAAAAATTCATCCCCTTCGTGATCGAGGTAGCCCACTCGCGCTTCCCGGTGATCGACAAGGACAAGGACGATGTGATCGGCATCCTGCTGGCGAAAGACCTGTTGCGCTACCATACCGACCAGGAATTCAACGTCCGAGACATGCTGCGCCCGGCCGTGTTCATCCCCGAATCGAAACGGCTTAACATCCTGCTCAAGGAATTCCGCAGCAACCGTAACCACATCGCCATCGTCGTGGA
>CAINCZ010000123.1 GCA_903847195.1 uncultured Acidobacteriota bacterium
AGGGGAACGCGCGTAGCATCAAGGATGACCGGATTGCCATCGAGTCGAAGCTGAGCGGCAGGCCTAGAAGCGGTCTCATAAATAGCTCACCGACCGGGAAACCACTCTCCGCAGGGGCTAAAGCCCGCTGCTCTGGCGGCCTTGACGGCACGACTGAAGTCGTGCCCTGACACAACCCCATTTATTAGACCGCTTCTAGTGCGGGCAACTGCGTACGGCTTAAATCCCGATGCCGGCAGGTGCGGTGGTCTCGTTGCAGCCCACCTTCTTCAAGACACAAAGCAGGTGGTAGTTTCCCAGTCGATCGTTATAGGCTGCTTCTCTAGTGTAAAGTCGTTGTCGCAACCGGTTGATCGGCGAAAAGCCAGGCAGTTGCTTTACTAGATGTCGAGCTAACGATCTACCTTTCTTGAGCGTTGCCGCTTGAGTGCCAGTAATCCCGCCGAGACTCGGATAGCCGAGGGTTTCATAATGCACAATTTCCAGCGGTAGCGTTCGGGTCCAGTGCAGGATGGTCCTTGCGCCCAGGTACTGAAGATGCTCCAGATCAACTCTCAGAGTAATTCGCTGGTGGTCGATTGCAGGCCTGTCTCCATTGGGAGTCCAGACAAGCAAGAGTCCACCATCTCTCAGCAGGCCGACTGCCCGTTGCAGCAAATCGAGCGGGTCAAAAGGATGCTCGATCAGATCGTTCAATACGATGAGGTCGAATCGTTGACTTGGGTCGAAGGTAGCGATGCTGCCGTTGTGGATCGAATCAATCCCGAGTTCCCTTGCGAACGACGCCGCGGCAGAATCAACCTCGATTCCCGCGATATTCGCGCCCAGTAACTTCAGCTTGAACAGAAAAGCCGCTTTGCCGCAGCCAATATCAAGAACTCGCGCTCCTGCTAACTTCATAAGGGAGTGCAGAACCTGTATGCGTACATCCCCAAGCGGGTCCGCATTCCTAAGCGCGGTGAGCACAGAGGCCGGCGTCTCGCCGTTTACCCCGAAATGATCGGTGTGATACGAAGAATAGAACTCTTCCAGAGCTTGGCTCGATGGGGCCGGAGACACATAAAGCGTGTTGCAGGTGTCGCAACGCTTCACCTGGAGAGTGTCCGGCCGCCGGTATTTAGCTACCCCGGAACGGGATTGGCAGAAAGGGCAGTGCCGCTGCTGAAGCCGCTCGGAGTCCCATGCCGGAATGCGAATGTCAAGCGGCGGCAGTTGTTCTACGCCGCTCTCATCTTGATCTGAGTCCAATATTGTTGGCATGTGGGAAAGGTTTACATTGCGCCCAATTTGTGTCAATCAGATTCGCCCCGTACCCCAGGTGGAGCGCCTGAACCCGATTGCAGCTTCAACGGGGCGCTTGCGCTTATGATTCACACGGGATTCGGCCCGCTCCTCAGATCCGTGTGCGAAGATAGGGGCAGCAGCGTTGTCCTGCACAATGAGTATGACAAACACATGGTTCATCTGGTCCCTGGTATCGGCGATGCTGGCCGGGGTGACGGCCATGCTGACCAAGGTCGGCATTGGCGAGATTTCGCTGGGTTGGAATTTCTTCTCCAGCCTGCGGCACGCCTCCGGGCGCACCTGGCTGTCGCTGTCGGTGGCGCTCGTGGTGGCTTGCCTGTCGTATGTTGCCTACTATCGCGCCTTGCAGCTGGGTCCGGTATCGCGCGTGGCCACCGTCGATAAGCTGAGCGCGGCGTTTGTGATCGTGTTTGCCGCGATCTTTCTGGGCGAGCGGCTGACGATGCTGAAGGTGGCGGGCGGCAGCCTGATTGTGATCGGCACGATTCTGCTCGCGGTGGAGTAGGGTCGACGAATCCCAGGATAGCGCTGTTCCCTCATTGCTGAATCCCTCCCTGGGGGTCATGCTGAGCGCAGCGAAGCATCTGCTGTACCGCCATAACCAGATCCTCCGCGCGCGCAAACAGCAGATCCTTCGCTGCGCTCAGGATGCCCCGTCTACAGCGGAATATACCTTCCCGGGAACCGCCCTGGCGCCGAAAAGCGCGGCGCGAACCTGGGGCACCGGCCGCACAGGGGCTCAAGGCCTGGGTTTTTTGGGCGACATTCGCCGCGGCTGACGCCGCGCCCTGACACGAACCGGCCCATCCAAGCATTTTTGCCACAGCCTGTGAAGTCGTGCCCAGAAACGAAAGAGCCGAGCTTGGCGCCCGGCTCTCTTTATATGGCTGAATCCTGCTTGGTGGCGGCGGACGCCTACTTGCCCGACATCTGCTGCAGGAAGTTGGCAATGCCCATCTCGCCGATCGAGTGCAGTTGCGCCTCGAGCAGGTCCACGTGGCGCTCTTCGTCCTCGATCAGTTCGGTGAAGACCTCGCGCGTGCCGTCGTCCTTGGCTTCGCGGCAGACGACGATGGAGGCGTTGTAGTCACGGACGGCGACCAGTTCGTCTTCCAGGTCGAACTCGATCTGCTCCTTGACCGTGACGCCGACCTTGGGGGTCAGGGTGACGTTGATGACCGGCACGGCGTCGAGGAAGACGACGCGCTCGATGAGCTTCTCGGCGTGCTTCATCTCTTCGATGGCACGCTTCTTGTGGATGGCGCCCATCTTGTTGTAGCCCCAGTTGTCGCATAACTCGGCCTGGGTCATGTACTGGGTGATGGCAGTCAGCTCCCGGCAAAGGGCCGCATTGAGTTCCTTGAGTACCTTCTGGTCTCCGCGCATGAAACCTCCACATCAGATACACATCTGCTACAGGCAATTCTAACCCCGCCGCGCCCTCGATGCACATTTCGCGGTCGCGGCAGGAGGTTTTCCGGACCCGACTCGGGAGGGCCTAAACGGCCTCGCCCGGGAGCGGTCCGACCGTGACCCAGCGGCGCTCGTGCCAGGACTGCATGGCGGCCTCGGCCAGTTGCACGCCGCGCGCGCCCTCGCGGAAGGTGTGGGGAAACGGCTCGCCGCAGGCCAGGTGGCGCAGGAATCGTTCCCACTGCACCTTGAAGGCATTGGGGTAGTCCTCGGCATCGGGCACGAGTTGCCACAGGTCGCGGTAGCGGAAGGGGTTGGGCTCGTCCGGGTTCCAGACGGGGCGCGGGGTATCGGCGTAGCGCTGCACGCGGCAGTCGCGCAAGCCGGCGACGGCGCTGGCGTCGGTGCCGTCGACCTGCATCTGCAGGATTTCGTCGCGGTAGATGCGGATGGCCCAGGAGGTGTTCATCTGCACGGTGAGTCCGCCGTCGAGCCGGAAGATGGCGTAGGCGGTGTCTTCGGCGGTGACCGGGTAACGGCGTCCGGCCTCGTCGATGCGTTCGGGCAGGTCGATGGATGCGTGGCAGAGTACCTCGCGCGGCTGTCCGAAGAGGTGCTTGAGGACGTAGTGCCAGTGGCAGAACATGTCGAGCAGCAGGCCACCGCCATCTTCACGCTTATAGTTCCACGAGGGCCGCTGGCAGGCCACGCCGCGGTCCCCCTCAAAGACCCAGTAGCCGAACTCGGCGCGCACCGAGACCATGCGTCCGAAGAAGCCTTCGTCAATCAGGCGGCGCAGCTTGACCAGTCCGGGGAGGAAGAGCTTGTCCTGCACGATGCCGTTGCCGACGCCCTCCCGCTCGGCGAGCGTGGCCAGTTCAAGCGCGATGGCACCGTTGAGCGCCAGCGGCTTTTCGCAATACACGTGCTTGCCGGCGGCAATGGCCTGGCGGACGAAATCGGCGCGCACGCCTGTGAGGACGCTGTCGAAGTACACCGTATCTTGCGGGTTGCGGAGGCAGGCGGCAAGGTCGGCGCTCCAGCGCGCAAGGCCGTGGCGTTCGGCGATGGGGCGCACCTCGTCCTCGGTGCGGCCCACGAGGATGGGGTCGGGCCAGAGATGGTCGCCGTCAGCGAGCGGCACGCCGCCCTGCTGCCGGATGGCGAGGATGGAGCGGATGAGGTGCTGGTTCTGCCCCATGCGTCCGGAGACGCCGTTCATGATGATGCCGATGGTTTGTCGCGCCATGGGGGACATTGTATGGGGAATCTTGGTGCAGGAAAACAGCAGGTCCTTTGCTGCGCTCAGGATTACAAGTTAATGGGGGCCGATCCCACATCTGCCAACTGCGGCAGATGTGGGGCACCGGGCGGGAATGTGGGCCACCGGGGGCAGCGCAGGAACGGCACACACGCCTGTATGACCCACGTCACAGCACGGGCGGTCAATCCGGAGTACATACGATGTGCTCAACATTCAGACTCAATCTCCTGCCGGATAGCATTGGAGCGCCGGACGGGGGCGCCTCGCAACGGAGGTCACGATGAGTTTTACGCGCCGCGATTTTCTTCGTAATACCGCCATCACGGGGGCCCTTGCCGCCACGCTCGGCCCCGAGTTTCTTGGTTCACGGCCGATCCTGGCCGCCAACCTTCCCCAGGGTGCACCCGGTGCGCCGGTCAAGGAGCCGCCGTCTTACGTGCCGCGCGTGATTCCCGGGCGCTGCCACGAATGCCATCCGCAGTGTCCCGTGCTGGTGCACGTAAAGGACGGGCGGGTGATCAAGGTAGAGGGCGATCCGCAGGGTCCGAACCGCGGAGCGCTGTGCGCCAAGGGCCAGGCGACGGTGAAAAACCTCTACAGCCCCGAGCGGCTCAACTATCCGATGAAGCGCACGCGCCCGAAGGGCGAGGCCGATCCGGGGTGGGTGAGGATTTCGTGGGATGAAGCGCTGAACACCATTGTGGCGCGCTTCAAGCAGATCCAGGAGCGCTACGGCGCGCGCGCCATCGCCATCGGGCAGGGCACGGGGCGCTACACGGAGCACCACGTGTTCCGGCTGAAGAACTGCATCGGCTCGCCGAATACGATCGGGCCGAACCACGTGTGCCGCGGGCCGATGTCGGCGACCGTGGGACTCTCGGTGGGTCACCACGTGAAGGCCGAGTATTACCGCACGGGCTGCCAAGTCTTCTGGGGCAAGAACGAATCGTGGGCGCACGCCGGCATGGTGGGCGTGGCGCAGGCCGACAACCGGCACGACCGCAAGTGCAAGCTGATCGTGGTGGATCCGCGGTTTGAGCATCCGCTGGCGCACAAGGCCGACGTGTTTCTGCCGATACGCCCCGGGTCAGACGGCGCGATGTTTTTGAGCTGGATCCACGTGATCCTGAGCGAAGGGCTCTACGACAAGGAGTTCGTGAGCAAGTGGACGAACGGCCCGATGCTGGTGCGGCTCGACAACGGGAAACTGCTGCGCGAGAGCGAAGCGGCGGCGGGCGGCGACGGCAAGGACTTCCTGACCTATCCGCAATCGATCGAGGACCGCCGCAACCGCCCCACGCTGATGGTGTGGGACACGGTGACGGGCAGCGCAAAGGCGGTGGATACGCCCGGCGTGGTGCCCGCGCTGTTTGGCGAGTTCACGGTCAACGGCGTGCGCTGCAAGCCGGTGCTGCAAATCCTGGCGGACCGCGCGGCCCGCTACGCACCAGAGAAAGCGGCGGAGCTTTGCTGGACGGGCTCGGCGGACAAGATACGGGCGGCGGCGCGGATGTATGCCACCAGCCCGAGCGGCTGCACGGACCTGGGAAGCTTCGGCGTGCAGGGGCTGGAGGGTGGACACACCAACGTCTTCCAGACGCTGCGCGCGCAAGCGGCGATGTGCGCTATTACGGGCAACATCAACCGCGTGGGCGGCGAAGCGGGGACGCCGCACTGGCGCTGGATCACCGGCGAGTGGAAGCGCGAGGGCGGTGCGCGTTCGATGACTCCCTGGGGCGCGCCCGGCGATTACGACGCGCTGGAGATCGAAGGAGCACATCCGGTGGAGCCCGCGCTCAACCAGTTCGCACTGCAACCGGGACTGCCCGGTATGCTCGACGCCTTCCGGGCGATGAAGACGGGTAAGCCGTATCCGATCAAGGCGTACCTGATGGTGCAGGGGAATCCGCTGGGCGGCTGGTGTGAGGACCAGAAGACGGTGCGCGAGGGTCTGCTGGCGCTGGACTTCCTGGTGGACATGGACCTCTACATCACGCCGACCAACAACCTGGCCGACATCGTGCTGCCGGCCGCGCTCGGTCCGTTTGAGCGCGGACCGAAGCCGGTGATCGCGCCGATGTACGAGCGGTGGAGCGACGAGCGATTCTACGTGGAGTTGGGCAACCGGCTCGAAGCCAACTGGTGGCCGTGGACGACCGAAGCGGAGTGGCGCGAATCGATGGAAAAGCAACGCCGGGACAACATCGCCGCCTACCAGGCGGCGGGGTTCAGCGGCATCGACCGCGGGCAGCCCGCGCCGCCACTTGATTATTACAAGGCCATCGACAAGAAGACGGGCAAGCCGATCGGCTTCCCGACGCCGACGGGCAAGATCGAGATCTTCAGCGTGATCGCGCAGCAGAACGGATTTGATCCGCTGCCCGATTACACGGAGCCGGCCGACAGTCCCTACAGCAAGCCGGAGCTGGCGAAGCAATATCCGCTGGTGCTGACGACGGGGGCGCGCGTAACGGTCTTCTATCACTCGCAGCACCGCAACAACTTCCTGCAACGGCAGCTGTACCGGCATCCTGAGGTGCAGATTCATCCGGAGACGGCGGCGAAGTACGGGGTGAAGCACGGCGCCTGGACCTGGATTGAAACGCGCGCGGGCCGCATACGGATGAAGGCGCAGCTGACACTCGGCATCCTGCCCGGCGTGGTTTCGATGTCGCACGGCTGGTGGCAGGGCTGCCGCGAGCTGGGGCTGCCCGGCTACGGCTGGGAGGGCGCGAACGCAAATGTGCTGATTCCGGGCGATGCACACGATCCCGCGCTGGGCGTGCCTTCGGCGCGTTCGTCGCTGTGCAAGGTATCGCCTGCCGAGGGGCCGCCGGCGGTCTGGGAGGCTCCTTATTACGGCACCACGCAGCCGGCGGCGCTCTGCGCTCCAGCTGAATTTCCGCCGCGCAAGCCGGGCGAGGAGGTGTAGTCCCAATGAAACAGCTAACGATCATCACCGATCTCGAACGCTGCACCGGTTGCCAGGCCTGCACGAACGCCTGCGCGCAGGAGAACCTGCTCGCTCCCAGCGCATTCTGGAACCGCGTCTACGAAGTAGGACCGACGGGCAAGTTCCCCGAGCTGATGATGTACTACCTGCCGGCGTCGTGCCAGCACTGCGCCGAGCCGGCGTGCGTGAAGGCGTGTCCGACGGGTGCGTCGCACAAGCGCGCCGACGGCATCGTGCTGATCACGGCCGAGAAGTGCATCGGCTGCCGCGCGTGCCAGGAGGCGTGTCCCTACGACATCCACTACTTTGCCGGCAAAGGCGCAAAGGCGACCAAGTGCACGCTATGCGCGCGCATGGTCGATGCCGGCCAATCACCTGCCTGCGTGAAGACCTGCACGGCGCGGGCGCGCCGCTTCGGCGACCTGGGCGATCCGGCAAGCGAGGTGGCAAAGCTGGCAGCGGCCAAGGGCACGTATCAAGCCCAGCCCCAGTCGGGGACGAATCCGTCGTTCCGTTACGTGCTGCTGCGGCAGGAGTGGGTAGCAAAGGCACCGCAGCGGTAGGAAACGAGAGGGATGCCGCACGTATCGAAGCGCTGGGTTTCTGATTGGGCAGAGAAGAGACCACGGAGGCGCAGCCCGTTCCGGCATGGAGCCGAGCGGGGAAGTTGCCCCGCTGATTCTGCTGGCAACGCAGTACCGGCCTGATCCTGCTGAGGGCGGTGAGCGGAGTCGTTCACCGTCCTATCCTCAATTCGGTTGACCCGGTGAGTTGGCGCTGGCCGCTGGCTCACCGGGTCAATTTTTTTGCGCGCAGGACCTCCGCCGCCCGGGACGAAAGAACGACCCGGGATCAGGCAGGCGGATTAGGATTCGGATTCGGGTCGGGGTTCGGGCTCGGGCCGGGCTTCGTTAGAGCCCGCAGGTCGTCGATGGTCCCGTTGAAGCGGTTGCAGTCGACGTGCGGCTGGGCGATGCCAGCGATCACTCCCCCTTCGGTGTACTGCCAGAAGGACCATGCCTGCCAGGCCGCGGGCAAGGCGGGCTGGTCGCGCTTGCGATAATCGGCGAGCCAGAGAGGGTAGCCGGCGAGGGCTTCGCAGTGGGGCAGGTACTGCTTCAGCCAGCTGGTGCGCGTGTAGAGGATCGGCTTCACGCCGCAGGCTGCCTCGACGCGGTTGAGCCAGCTCTGGACAAGGCCGAGCCGCTGGTCCACGGGAATCTTCGGCCATTCGTCGTTGGTCTGGCTGGTCTCCTCAATGTCGAGCACGGGAGGAAGGTCGCCGGCCGCAAGGTCGCCCAGCACCGCGAGGAAGTGATCCGCCTGCACCTCCGGCGGCCGCAGCGGATGAAAGAAATGGTAGGCGCCGCGGATCAGCCCGGCCGCCGCCATGCCGCTCCAGTTGGCGGCAAACTGCGCATCGGTGACGGTAGCGCCCTCGGTCGCCTTGGCGAAGGCAAAGACCATGCCGGCGGTTGCGACCTGGGCCCAGTCGACCACTTCGTTATGGTGGGAAACGTCGATACCTTCGAGGTAGTCCATGGTCTGCTTCCTTCCAGGAGCGTTGTAAAGCGGTGCTCGGAATGGTAGCGGGTGGTCGGCTGGCTGTCCAGATGGAAGGGACGAGACGCTTCAGAGTAGACGGTGGAGGTAGCCTGAGGCTACTCGAGTCTTCGCCGCGCTGAGGGCGCGGCGGACGGAAAGTTAACAGCAGCTGGCAGCGTTGAGCGCTTCGCGCTCTGGCGGGCCGCGATGGGTTCTGCTGGTTAATCCCGGCGAGGCGGCGGGACAGGCTGCAGCGGGGTGGAACCGTACGCCTCACGCGTATCGGGGGCAGCGGCCCGCAGCGCTGTGCGGTCATTTCCCTCAGACTGCGTAGCGTAAACAGACTCAAAATCAGAGCGACAGAAGGGACAGGGATTAAGGCCGTGCTCGAAACAAGGGTCTTGCATAAAAAGCCGTCCTAGGGGCCGTCAGTATATTTGCACGCCAAATACCACCACTATATTGATCCGCAATCGACGTTCATGAATGCCATGCCGCCAAATCGCGCCCCCATTCTAAGAGCTTAGCGGGATAGTTGCAAGACTACTATCAACGCTGTTTCACTGCCCTGTCTGACGTTCAGTTCCAGGAAAAACTCCGGCCTCTGGACTGCTGCGCGCTTCGGCGCGGCCACCTCCAGGCTGGGTATTGAGTCGGCTCCGACCGCCGAGTCCCGGTCCCTGTTGCATTGCGGCCTAGACTCGCGTGCGGTGCCGGGCGCCCACCCGTTCGCGGGTTGGCGGTGAGGGGCGGGACCGCGGCGGCTAACGGAGCAGATGCCCCGAATCCGGCACGGTCGCAATCACCCAGATGACGACGGCAATCAAGATCAGTTGAACCACCAGCCGGAACGTTCCGCGCATGGATTTACTGGTCTCGCCTCTAACCGTTGCGTTGAGCGACATTGCTTGATTTGCCATGGTGTTGCTCCTTTGGTTGCGGCGCCATTGCGCCCGACTGTTCAACGAACTTCTGCCGGCTCGCAGCGAGCCGCTCTCTACACGTACTTGCGCAGGCGCTTGCGAAGCAGACCCGCCATGCCCAGCAAGCCCGATCCGAACAGCAGCAGCGCGGCCGGTTCCGGCGTGGCGTTCAGGCTGGCGGCGAGCGTCGCCTCGACGTTGCCGGTGAGTCCTTGGAACATCACGTCGGAGGAGGCGTAGTAGCCATTGGTGGTCATAACCAGGAACGCGGCGGCCGTCAGCGGCGTCGAACTGGTGACGACAAAGCTCAGGGTTCCGTAGAACGGGTTGTTGCCACCCCTGCCGCACACCGCAACGTCGGTGCAGTCGATGGCGTACCTGAAGCCGGAGACTGCGCCATTGTTGGCGACCGGAGAAGCCTGCGCGAACCCGGCGGTAAGGTTGGAAATGGTGATGGCAGGCTGGCCGGCGATGTTGAACTGCAGCGAGTTGCCGGCGGGCGTGTTGACGAAGCCCACGCCGGTGGCCAGCGTCTCGGTGACAAGCACCGAGTTGGCACCAACCTGGGTGACGGTGATCGTGCCAAACGGTCCGCAGTTGGTGCACATGACGCCTGTGGCCGTGCTGCTGTCGAGCGTCAAGGTGATCGTGTCGGCAAACATCGGCACGGCGAGCAGCACGATCACGACTGCGGCGACGATTATCAAGCTCCGCTTCATGACAGAGTCTCCTGTTCCACGTCTGCACCATAGCTCTGCATGGGGAGTTGCGCCGAGATGCCCTTGGTAACAAAGCATGCTTTCGACGTTACTTGGGTAATGAAAGAGAATTGCAGCGCTGGGCAATAGTGGGCATCCGCGCGGGGGATGGAAGATTGAGAATCGGTGAATGAGTAATTGAGGGTGAGGAGCGCCGGCGGGAAGCAGGTGCTGCGAAGATGACGAATCCCCGGCACGCGCCATGACGAAGGGGAAAGAGGCGTACCGGTGTAGGCGGCACAGACTGGGGCCCGGCCCAGCGCCCTTATGACTGGGCGGCGGCGAGGCCTTTCCGGATGACCTGTTGCGTGAGGGGACGGATGGCGAGGGCGTCGAGTTCGTCAGCAGTGGCCCAGCGAACGTCGCTGGCATCGCTGGCGGCGGTCAGCCGCCCGCCGGTGGGGCGGCAGAGGTAGTCGATCAGTACGTAGTGGTAGCGGGGCCGGCTGCCGGGCTCGGCGTGGATGCTGTCGAATACGTCGAGTACTTCGCCGACTTCGACGACGAGTCCGGTCTCCTCCTGCACCTCGCGGGCGAGGGCTTCGCGCAGGGTTTCGCCTAGTTCGACCATGCCCCCGGGTATGGACCACTGGCCGAGCAGCGGCTCGGTGGCGCGGCGCACGAGCAGGGCCGCGCCGTTATGGACGATCACGGCGCCGACGCCGACGATGGGGCGGTCCGGGTATTCGCGGTTCATAAGTTTCCAGTGACGCGGGCGGCCGCAGTTACAGATACGGTATTACAGATTCAGAAAATCCCGCGCCGAACCTTCAAAGTTGGCCGCAGGGGCATTATGATGATGCCCGACGAGGCAGAAGCCCGCAATCCAGCAAGAGGAGATTCGCCATGCCACCGCTTGATTTGAGCATCCCGCTGCAGATGAAGAAGATTCTGCTGGCGACCGATTTCAGTCCCGCTTCGCAAAGTGCGCTGCTCTACGCGCTGGCGATGGCGCAGCGGCGCAAGGCGAAGGTCTACGTGGCGCACGTGGTCAACACGAGCAAGGTCTTCGGCAGCGAGTCGGTGCAGCGGGCGGTCAACGATGCGTGGCGCGACGCGCAGGCCGAGATGACGACCCAGTTTATCGCCGGACGGCTGGAAGGACTGGAGAACGAGATCGTGATCCGGCAGGGCGACATCTGGGAAGAGCTGAGCAAGCTGATCACGGAGCTGGGAATCGACCTGGTGGTGACGGGCACGCACGGGCGCAGCGGGGTATGGAAGATGCTGCTGGGTTCGACGGCGGAAAAGGCGTTCCGGCTTTCTCCGGCGCCGGTGCTGACGGTCGGGCCGAAGGTGACAGAGGCGGCTCCGGCGGAGGGTCCGAAGCGGATCCTGTATTCGACCGGGTTTTCGCCGCAGTCGCTCAACGCGGGTCGCTACGCGCTGCCGCTGGCGGCCGAGAACAACGCACGGCTGGCGATGCTGAATGTGATCACGGGCGTGGCCGCTGATTCGACGGCGCGGACGGAGCTGGTGCGCGAGGGCAAGCAGAAGCTACACGACCTGATTCCACCTGATTTCAAGCTGCTGCACGAGCCGGAGCTGTTCGTGGAATTCGGATCGGCGGCGGAGGCGATCTTGAACCTGGCCGAGCAATGGCGTCCGCAGCTGGTCGTGCTGGGCGTGCGCCGGGTGCGGGACGAAGGACGGCGCATCAGCTGGGCGACCGCCTACAACGTGCTGGCGAACGCGCCCTGCCCGGTGCTGACCATCCGCGCGCCCGAGACTCTGTGATCGGATGCGGGGCGCAGGGAGCCGCGCCCACTGAAAACGACGATGGGATCATCCCGCCCCGATGGGGCGGGATTCTTCATTAGTAGCTGAAAAACTACTCGGCCTCAGGAAAGGGAACGTGCTTGAGGTGAGGCGACCACTGCGGGTCTTCGTCGGGCTGCACGATGCAGCCGTCACGCATGTGCATGATGCGATCACCGACGTCGGCGGCCTCAGGATTGTGGGTAATCATCAGCACCGTCTGCTGGAACGCCTGGTTGGTCTCGCGCAGCATTTTGAGCACAATATCGGAGTTCTTGGAGTCGAGGTTGCCGGTGGGCTCGTCAGCCAGCACAAGGGCGGGACGGTTGATGAGCGCACGGGCCAGGGCAACGCGCTGCTGCTCGCCGCCGCTCAGCTCGGACGGACGGTGATTGAGGCGCTTGTCGATACCGAGCATGCGGACCAAGTTGGCGAAGAATTCGGCATCGTGCTCGCCATGGCCGGCGATGTTGTGGGCGATCAGGATGTTGTCGCGGGCGGTGAGCGTGGGCAGCAGGTTGAACTTCTGAAAGACGAAGCCGATGCGGCTCTTCCGCATCGCAGTGCGCTGGGCATCGCTGAGCCGGGCGAAGTCGGAGCCGTCAATGGCAACGCGCCCGGAGTCGGGGCGGGTGAGGCCGCCGAGGACATAAAAAAGGGTGGATTTTCCGCTGCCGGAGGGTCCGACGATGCTCAGGAACTCTCCGCGCTCGACGGTGAAGGAGACCCCGCGCAGGGCGGGCACCTCGACCTTACCCACACGGTAGGTCTTACGAACGTCGGTGACTTCAATGATTGGCGGCATCAGTCTTTAAATATAACAGCTTGGCGGCGGCCAGGCACAGCCGGAGCTGCCGTTGAGTCCCCGGTAGCCGTCGGCACCGGGGCTGCCGCAAATGGCCGACGCGGATGGGTCCATTGTGGACAGCGCGCGCCGCGCGGAAACAGCTGGATTTTGCAGTCCTCAGGCATCTATTTACCGCCGGGACGAAACCAATGCATAAGCCCCGAGAGTTCTGGATCAACCAGCCATAGGGTTGCAGGCCGCGCCAAGGAGGGCGCTCTATGAAGTCGATTCTCTTTGTCGATAACCACGAAGTGCTTGCCCGCTTGAGTTGCGAGATCCTGGAAATGCAAGGATACAAAGCAGTTGCGGCCTACACCGCGCTGGACGCGCTGCGTAAGTTCGACCAGCAGAACTTTGACCTGCTGGTGGCAGACTTCCGCATGCTGGATATGAACGGGCTGGAACTCGCCCGGCGGATACGGATGCGGAATCCACTTATTCCGGTCATTCTCGTCACCAGCTGCGGACCGATTGAGGACGCGAACGTGGATGCCTGCCTTTCGAAGGATCAACTCTTCCCTACCCTGATCGAGCGGATCAAACGAATTCTGGGGTCAGTGGAAGAGGATGAAGCGCTGGCTACGGCGAGCTATCTCGGCGCACGTTAGACCCCAGATTCAATCCACCATTTCCATGCGGATTCTTCGACGGGCGCTGCCGTTCTGACGGTGCGGCGCGCTCAGCGTTTCGCGGTGCGCGACGGCGGGGCGCCCGGCCGTCCCTGCATGACCTCAAGCAGACGGGGCACGCCGGTACGCAACTCGTGGCGGTGGAAGAGCGCAAGGCGCTGCAGGGTTTTCTCCCCTTTGGCGGTGAGCTGGAGCAAAATCTGACGGCGGTCTTCGCCGTTCTGGCGGCGGTGCACGTAGCCGCGCTTGACGAGGCGGTCCACCAGCTCCACGGTGCTGTGATGCCGGATCTGCAGGCGGTCGGCGACCTCGCCGATGCTGCACAGGATGCCGTCGGGCATGCCCTTGACGGCCAGCAGCAGCTGTTGCTGCTGGGGTTCGAGTCCGGCTTCGCGGGCGGCCTGCTCGCTGGAACGCAGGAAACGCCGCAACTGGTGCCGGAATTCGGCGAGCGCGCGGTATTCGCTGTCACTGATTCCGCTTGACGGCATCGGCCCTCCTTTTCCAACGAGCAACCGCCCGCGCCGGGCAGCACCGGCCGGGGTTGCGGTTCCCCGACCTGCGCGGCTGGCCCTCCAGGCTATGCTGCATTTAGAATCCGAAAGCCCGGGTTTGGTCGCATCCTTAAAATAAGTTCGTAGTGCGACCCACCGTTTTGGGTCCGCCGAGAGAGGTTTCGATGATAAGTCGCTATACCCGCCCGGAAATGGGGCGCATCTGGAGCAATGAAAACAAGTTTCGCATGTGGCTGGCGGTCGAAGTAGCCGCCTCCGAGACGCTGGCCGACGCTGGGCTGGTGCCCAAGAGCGCCGCGCGCGAAATTCGCCGCAAGGCGGGCTTCGATCTGGACCGCATTTTTGCTATCGAGGCAGAGGTGAAGCACGACGTGATTGCCTTCACGACGGCGGTGGCCGAGCGGATCGGTCCGGCGTCGCGCTGGCTGCACTACGGCCTTACGTCGAACGACGTGGTGGACACCGCGCAGGCGCTGCTGGTGCGCGAGGCTTCGGCGCTGATCAAGACCGACCTGGAACGCATGCGCGACGTGCTGCGCAAGCGGGCGCTGGAGTTCCGCAACACGCCGATGATCGGACGCACCCACGGGGTGCACGCCGAGCCGATCACCTTCGGATTCAAGCTGGCGAACTGGTACAGCGAAATGGTGCGCAACCTGGAACGCTTTGAACGCGCCGCCGAAGACATGCGCGTGGGCAAGTTCTCGGGCGCGGTCGGCACCTTTGCCCACCTCGAGCCGGAGCTGGAAGAGGCGATCTGCAAGCGGCTGAAGCTGCAACCGGCGGCGATCAGCTCGCAGGTGATCCAGCGCGACCGGCACGCGACGTACCTGTGCACGCTGGCCGTGATCGCATCGACACTGGACAAGATCGCGACCGAGGTGCGGCATCTGCAGCGCACCGAGGTGCGCGAGGCCGAGGAGTTTTTCGCCGAGGGGCAGAAGGGCTCGTCGGCGATGCCGCACAAGCGCAACCCGGTGACGGCCGAGCAGATCAGCGGACTGGCCAGGGTGGTTCGCGCCAACGCGCAGGCGGGGCTGGAAAACGTGGCGCTGTGGCACGAACGCGACATTTCGCATTCGTCGGTCGAGCGAGTGATCCTGCCGGATTCGACGATCCTGGTGGATTACCTGTTGCAGAAGACGACGCAGCTGGTGGAGAACATGTTCGTCTATCCGGAGCGGATGCGCGTGAACCTGGAGAGCACCGGCGGGCTGGTCTTCAGCGGCCAACTGCTGCTGGACCTGGTGGAAGCGGGCGTGCTGCGCGAAGACGCCTATCGCTGGGTGCAGCGCGACGCCATGCGCGCGTGGAAGGAAGGACTGAACTTCCGCGAGCTGGTGCTGGCTGATACGGACATCACAAGTAAGGTGCCGCGGGCGAAGATCGAGCGCGCGTTTGAGCTGAAGCGGCAGTTGCGCAATATCGACAAGATTTTTGCGCGGGTGTTCGGCAAGGGCGCGACGGCAGGCAAGAATGCGAAGAGGCCCGCCCCGGCAAAAGCGGCGGCAACGGGGCACGCGAAAAAGACGGTCCGCAAGCGCAAGTAGCGGAACCGCAGACGGCGCTGGCACCGTCCAGCGCCGTTTGTGTTCCAGGGGTAAACGACGGTCGTGGGCGGGGGAGTGCGATGAGGATGCGCAGAGTTGTGGTGGTGCTGCTGCTGCTGTGGCTGAGCGCGGCGGGCGTGGCGCAGAACAAGCGCGAGACTCGCGCGGTGGACGAAGCCTTGCAGGTGCTCGGCGAGGTGCGCACGTTTTTCCAGACGGCGATCTCGCCCGACGGCGCGCGGGTGGCGTGGGTGCAGAGCCAGCGGCGTGACGGCACGACGGGCGCGGCGATCATGGTGACCGAGGTGCGCTCGCCGGACAAGGCGCGCAGCATCGTCACCGGCGAGGGCGCCACCCAGAGCGACGTGGCGTGGTCGCCGGATTCGCGGCGCATCGCGTTTTTGTCGGATGCGGCCAAGACCGGGCAGTTGCAGTTGTACGTGGCCGACGCCGCCAGCGGCAAGACCCGTAAGCTCACCAACCTCAAGGGATTTCTCTCCTCGCCGGCCTGGTCGCCGGACGGCAGCTCCATCGCCGTGCTGTTCATCGAGAACTCGCCGCGCGCAGCCGGGCCGCTGCAGCCCATGACGCCTCCTTCCGGGGTAATCGGCACGCAGATCTTCGAGCAACGGCTGGCCGTGGTCAACGTGGCCGACGGCAAGGTGCGGGCGGTGTCGCCCGCCGACATGTACATATATGAGTACGATTGGCTGCCCGGCGGCAGCGGTTGGGTGGCGACGGCGGCCAAGGGCCATGGCGACAACAACTGGTGGATCGCCCAGCTCTACCGGCTCACCATGACCGGCGAGATGCGGGCGGTATACAAGCCGGCGCGCCAGATTGCGAATCCGCGGGTGTCGCCCGACGGAAAGAAGGTCGCGTTCATCGAGGGTCTGATGAGCGACCAGGGATCGACGGGCGGCGACGTTTACGTGCTGGGGCTGGATGACGGTGCGCGCGTGTATGAGCGGGGATTCAAAAACCGGGAACCGAGCATCGGGGACATGGACGACCGGCCGCGCAATCTGACGCCGCAACTGGCGGCTTCGGCCACGATGCTGCAATGGGCGGCGAACGACGAGGTGGTGTTTGCCGAGATCGTGGACGGCAGGTCGGCGATTGCGTCGGTCGATATGCGCGGCCAGGTGCGGCAGCGCTGGAGCGGCGAGGAACTTGTCAACGCGGGCAACTGGGACACGAGCGCATCGTTTTCGCGCGATGGGCAGGCGAGCGCGGTGATCCGCAGTTCGTGGCAGCGCGCGCCCGAGGTTTGGGCGGGCGCGACCGGCAAGTGGCAGCCCATGACGCAGGAGAACACCAAGCTCAAGCCGCTGTGGGGCGAGCAGCGCTCGCTGCGCTGGAAGAGCGCGCCCTACACGGTGCAGGGCTGGCTGCTGTTTCCCCGCAACTACGATCCGGCGAAGCGGTATCCGCTGGTGGTCAATGTGCACGGCGGTCCGGCGGCGGCCTGCAACGCGGGCTGGCCCAACGTGGCGATGGCTCCGCTGGCGGCCGTGGGGTACTTCGTGCTGTGTCCGAACCCCAGGGGGAGCTACGGGCAGGGCGTGAAATTCGCCGAGGCGAACGTGAAGGATTTCGGCGGCGGCGACCTGCGCGACATCGTGGCCGGAGTGGATGAGATCGTGCGCACGCTGCCGGTCGATAACGGGCGCGTCGGCATGCAGGGCTGGAGCTACGGCGGTTACATGTCCATGTGGGCGACCACGCAGACCAACCGCTTTGCCGCCGTGATCGCCGGCGCGGGCATCGCCAACTGGACGAGCTATTACGGCGAGAACGACATCGACCAGTGGATGATTCCCTACTTCGGCGCCTCGGTCTATGACGATCCGGCGGTGTATGCAAAGAGCGAGCCGATCCAGTTCGTGAAGCAGGTGAGGACGCCGACACTGATATTGGTGGGAGACCGCGACGGCGAGTGCCCCGCGCCGCAGTCGTTCGAGTGGTGGCACGCGCTGCAGCATTACAAGGTGCCGGTGGAGTTCGTGGTGTATGCGAACGAAGGTCACCAGATACAACAGGCCGACCATCGGCGGGATGTCATCGTACGCAGCGTGGTATGGTTTGATAAGTACCTGGGCGGGGTGAAGGCGATGGTGAAATAAGTCGCACCCCACCCCGGCAAGGCCAGTATTGCTTTATGGCGCTTTCCAGATCACATTCTTGTAATTATCAAACATGACTAGAGAAGCGGCGGACCTCATCTGCTTTTCTCCCGTCCGTGGTGTTATGAGGGCTCTTCTACCCAGCGACGCCTCGAATCCCTGTTCATCAAATAAGCCAACGCTATAGGGACTAATCACCACTCCGTTTTTTTGTCCATCTGAAATGGACAAAATTCCACCCGCAAGCGATGCTTGGGACTTGATGAAAGTGATTGAGTCGTCGTCTATCATTCCGCGTGTTTGCCCCCTCTCGTCGTATAGGGCAAGCATGGGCTTGGCGGTAAAGGTCACGGACGTATTGTTGGCACCCGGGGGCGTTGTATTTCCAAATAGCTCGGCCACTGTGGCCGTGCTCTGCTCAGTCATGAACAATCTTGCTCGTGTGTTCCAATCGACATCTTTGAGAATGAACTCCCTTCCTTCAATTCGTGGTGCGGAAAGCTGGCCCGTTGTGACCATTCCATCGGCTCCCAGCCGCGCTTGAACCCTCCCGTCTTTGTCCTGCAACATGAGGATCGCGCCAAGATCGGCAAAATCATTTTCAGTAACGGAAATTCGGCTTTGGCCCTGGTCGTCGTTTACCGACAGACCAGGCATGAAGCTCCCTCCGTTTACGATGACTCTTCGCAAGCCATTAGCATCAAAGAAGCTCAGTCTCGGTTCCTTTGGGTAGTTAGGTGACGCTGTAGGCTCTCGGTACATTTCCAGTCGTGCCCGAATCTGTCCACTATCGTCTTTCAGAACGAATTCGTTCGCCTCGACAGTTTTAGTTGGTATGTCCTTCGGTGACGCTTGAGCCATCAGGAGGATGGACCCAACGAGAATCAAGGCTGCGGTGCCAATCTGTTTCAATTTGCGATTCTGGCCTTCGAGACTTATAAGCCGTCGCTGCATGTCTTCGAGATCCGTACGATTATTCATCAGGAATCTCCTTTTTCAACTTTGAATCGCCCGAATTGTACTGCTGGTGAGCACTTTTACCAAACCAAAGCTGCATCTGCGAACAAAAGCCGGGGGCCCCATCCTAGCCGCTTTTGCTAGGGCGGGGCATTGTTCTTGATTGATTCCTGTTTCGCCAGCTTTTATCCCGCAAAAAGCAGTTGCTTCGCTGCGCTCAGCATGACCCAGTTTAGAGTTTGCCAATGGAAAGAAAGCCGTCCGTTGGAGCCAAACCGCCTGCAGGTGCTGGCCACCTTTCCCTTCCGCGCAGTAAAGACAAAAGCCCCGCCCTGGCAATATCAGCCATGACGGGGCACCCTGTGTTCACTTTCTACCGCGTACGCTAACGGCCGTCAACGCACGCAACGCTCAGTTGCTATACAGCAGCACGCCTTCGTGTTTCTCTTCGCCGACGGGGCGGTAGAAGAGTTGGTTGCTTTCGAGGTAGACCTCGATGAAAGCGGGCCGCTGGATGATCGTTCCCTGGATGAGGGCCTCGCTGAGCGGGTCCTCGATGTACTTCTGGATCGCCCGCCGCAGCGGGCGCGCGCCGTAGCTGCGGTCGGTCAGCGTCTTGTCGAGAATCCACTTCTTGGCTTCGTCGGTGACGGTGACCGTCAGCGAACGCTGTGCCAGGTTCTGGTTGAGCTGGTTGATCATCAGCTCGACGATCTGGATCAGGTCCTGCTCGATGAGCGACGAGAAGAGGATGACCTCGTCGAGACGGTTGAGGAACTCGGGGTTGAAGGTGCGCTTGACCTCCGACTTCACCAGTTCTTCCACCTTCGCCGAAATCTTCTCGTCCTTCTGCGACTGGAAGCCCATGCCGTCGCGCTTCATCAGGTGACGGGCTCCGATGTTGGAGGTCATGATCAGGATCGTGTTCTTGAAGTCGACGGTGTTGCCGAGGCCGTCGGTCAACTGTCCGTCTTCAAAGACCTGCAACAGGATGTTGAAGACATCCGGGTGGGCCTTTTCCACTTCGTCGAGCAGCACGACCGAGTAGGGCGCGCGCTTGACGCGCTCGGTGAGTTGTCCACCCTCTTCGTAGCCGACGTAGCCGGGAGGCGAGCCGATCAGCTTGCTGACCGAGTGCTTCTCCATGAACTCCGACATGTCGAAGCGGATGAGCGACTTCTCGCTGCCGAACATGAACTGCGCCAGCGTGCGCGCCACTTCGGTCTTGCCGACGCCCGTAGGCCCGAGGAACAGGAACGAGCCGATGGGGCGGTTGGGCGACTTGAGTCCGGCACGCGAGCGGCGGATGGCGCGGGCGAGCGCGGAGATGGCCTTGTCCTGCGAGATCACGCGGCGGTGCAGCTCTTCCTCGATGCGCAGCAGCTTGGCCGACTCTTCTTCCTTGATGGAGGAGACGGGCACGCCGGTCCAGCGGCAGACGACGTCTTCGATGTCCTCGCGGGTAACGACGCCGGCGGCGGATTCGTCGAGGTGGTACTTATCACGCAGGGCGCGCAGGTTCTCGCGCTCCTTGCGTTCTTCGTCGGAGTAGAAGCGCGCCTTCTCGAACTCGTGGTTCGCGATGGCGTTCTCCATGCGGTGGACGATGAACTTGACGCGCTTCTGCACCTCGGTGACTTCTTCGGGCTGCGAACTCTGGCGCAGCTTGACGCGCGCGCCGGCTTCATCGATCAGGTCGATGGCCTTGTCGGGCAGGAAGCGGTCGGGGATGTAGCGGTTCGAGTGGTGCACGGCGAAGTTGATGGCGTCGTCGGTGTAGGTGACGGCGTGGAACTTCTCGTAGCGCTCCTTGACGCCCATCAGGATCTTGATGGCGTCGGTCTCGCCCGGCGGCGGCACCTTGACCGACTGGAAGCGGCGTTCGAGCGAGCGGTCTTTCTCGATCGACTTGCGGTACTCACCCGGCGTGGTGGCGCCGATGCATTGGATTTCACCGCGCGAGAGCGCAGGCTTGAGGATGTTGGCCGCGTCGAGCGAGCCTTCGGCCGAGCCGGCGCCGACCAGGGTGTGCAACTCGTCGATGAAGATGATGGAGTTCTGCGACTCGATCAGCTCCTTCATGATGGTCTTGAGGCGCTCTTCAAACTGGCCGCGGTACTTGGTGCCGGCGACGACGAGCGAGAGGTCGAGGGCAAGGATGCGCTTATCGGCCAGGAAGCTGGGCGTCTCGCCGTTGGCGATGCGCTGCGCGAGTCCCTCGACGATGGCGGTCTTGCCGACGCCGGACTCGCCGATGAGCACCGGATTGTTCTTGGTGCGGCGGCAGAGGATCTGGATGACGCGTTCAAGCTCCGGATCGCGGCCGACGAGCGGATCGAGCTGATTGTCGCTGGCGGCCTGCGTGAGGTCGCGGCTGAACTCGGAGAGCAGCGAGGATTCGCGCGAGGCGGAGCGCTGCGGAGCGGCCTTTTCCTGCGTGGTGCGCGAGAGTTCCTCGCGCAGGGTGGTGAGGCGCAGTCCGCGCTCCTGCAGGATTTCGGCGGCAAAGCATTTTTCTTCGCGCAGCAGGCCGAGCAGCAGATGCTCGGTTCCGATGTGCTTGTGCGAAAGCCGCTCGGCTTCCTCGGCGGCGTATGTCAGAACCCGCTTGCACTCAGTGCTGAGCGGCAGGTCAACCGAGGTGGAGACCTTTTCGCGAACCGTGGTGTGGCCCTCGATCTGCTTGCGGATCGATTCCACGGAGGCGTGCGAGCGCAGGAAACGGTTGGTCAACGCCTTGTCTTCACGCAGCAGGCCAAGCAAAAGATGCTCGGTCTCGATAAAAGGCGAGCCGAACTGGCTGGCCTCATAACGCGCGAAGAAGATAACCCGTCTCGCCTTTTCCGTGTAACGTTCGAACATTGTGACCTCTCTTCTCGAAACCCCCGCGGTTGCGCCGAACCTCCGGCAAAAACCGCTCCCGTGGTCTGAGCAATTGTCCTTCCGTAAACACTTGCCGGCCCGCCGTGAGCCGGACCCGAACGGCCTCCCTATGGAACTAACACCAGCGAATCCGGTTTGACTTCCTCAAATGCGCCGCGATCGAGGCGAAGCACCCGGTTGCAGCGACGGGCAAAACTGAGATTGTGCGTGGCGATCAGCGAGGTCAAGCCGTACTCGCGATGCAGCCGGGCAATCAGTTCGAAGACCGCCTCGGCGGTACGAACATCGAGATCGCCGGTAGGCTCATCGGCCAGCAGCAGTTGCGGGCGGGTGATGAGCGCGCGGGCCAGGGCTACGCGTTGCTGCTCGCCTCCGCTGAGTTCGCCCGGGCGATGTTCGGCGCGGGCCTCGAGCCCAACTTCGCGGAGCCACTTACGGGCCTCGGCTTCCGCCGCGCGACGCGCCATTCCCCGAACCAGCAGCGGCATGGCGATGTTCTCGACGGCGGTAAACTCGGGCAGCAGGTAGTGAAACTGCCAGACGTAACCGATGGTGCGATTGCGCACGTCGGCCGCCGCGGCCTCGGCCAGCGAGGAAAGCTGCAAGGCGGAGCAGTAAATCTGTCCCGCGGTGGGGGTGTCGAGCGCGCCGAGCAGGTGCAGCAGGGTGCTCTTGCCGGTGCCGGACTCGCCCACGATGGCCAGCATCTCTCCCTTCAAGACACGAAAGGACAAATTGTCAAAGAGCACCAGCTCGGAGAGGCCGGAGGTGAAGGATTTCTTCAGCCCATCGACCCTCAAGATCTCGTTCTCATCCATTGGATGCAGCCATAATCTTGCAAGGTTCAGACACGTGCCGCCACCGGCAGGCGGACCCCGCCGCAGCGTGCCCGTTCTGCCACTTATATTAGACCACGACGCCTCAGGGTAAGCATCCGCCGAAAGCGCGATTCGCGCCATCAACAGAATGCATTAATCAGCCGCGGCGGGTTCCAGTACGGGCTTAAGCAAATGAGAGAAGCAATCGGGGGGCCAGCTGGAAGTCACTCATAACGCAACGACTCGGCAGGCAGCACCCGCGACGCGTTGCGCGAAGGATAGATGGTGGCAATCAGCGAGATCGCCAGCGCGACGATGGCTACGATGACGCCGTCGAGCAGGCGCGGGGCCGAGGGCACGTAGTCGATGGAGTATACCTCGGGCGAGAGCGCAATCCAGTGATAGTGGCCGAGACCATAGGCGAGCAGGTATCCGAGGATCAGGCCCAGAATGGTACCGATGACGCCGGTAACTAATCCCTGCAGGATGAAAATGCGGCGCACCTGGGAGCGGCGCGCGCCGAGCGACATGAGCACGGCGATGTCCTTCGTCTTTTCCATCACCATCATGATGAGCGAGATGAGGATGTTGAGGGCGGCGACGAAGACGATGAGTCCGATGGTGATGAAGGTGACGATGCGTTCCAGGCGCAGGGCGCGGAAGAGCGCGCGGTTCTGCTCCATCCAGTTAGTGGTCTGGAAGCCGCGTCCGGCGGCCTGCTCCAGTTGCTGGGCGACGGCCGGGGCGCGGTAGATGTCGTTGAGTTTGAACTCAATCACAGAGATCAGATCGCCGAGGCCAAAGAGGCGCTGCGAGTCACTGAGGCGAATGAAGGCCCAGGCGGTGTCGTAGTCGTAGAAGCCGGACTGGAAGATGCCGACGACGCGGAAGCGCACGTACTTGGGCACGATGCCGAAGGGCGTGAGTTCGCCCTGCGGGCTGGTGACGAGCACGACGGCGCCGACCTGGGCGCCGAGTTCGTCGGCCATCTCCTTCCCGAGCAAGATGGGCGGCATGGAGGCCACGCGGTCACGCACCGCCGCAAGCGAGTCAGGCGCGGAGCCGGCGGCGGCGGGCGGCTCGGGGCGTTCGAGTTCGTCGGCGGAGCCCCAGCGGGTGTGCTGCAGCATCTGGCTGACGCGGCGCTCGGCGGCCGGGACGACGCCTTTCAGCAGCGCGCCCTTGGCGCGCGAGCCGCGCGAGACCAGCACCTGTTCGTAAATGGCGGGCGCGGCGGCCTGCACTTCCTTTTCACCAGAAAGGCGCGCGAGCAGTGCGGGCCAGTCGCGGATGCCGTCACCGGCCGTGCGCATCAGCTGAACGTGGGCGGTGGAGCCGAGCAGGCGTTCCTGCAGGTCGCGGCGGAATCCGTTGTTGATGGCGAGGGCGATGATAAGCGAGGCCACTCCGGCGGCGACTCCGATGATGGAGATCGCCGTAATGACGCCGATGACGGCTTGACGCCGCTTGGCGCGCAGATAACGGAGGGCAATGAAGAGTTCGAACACGACGAAATGATTATACGGGGGCACAGTTAGAAATAGACGAACCGCTTCAGTTGATAGCAACTAGTGATTTCCTCATGCCCATCCTCAGTTCGTGGAAGGCGCAGGCAAATCGACAAAGGGCCATCGGCAGTGAGTCGCCCGGTTTCTTCGTTCAAGAAATGATCGAGGGTTCTTACGAGCTTGAGGCCGGGGAGCAGCGGGCGCTCCTGCACAACATTAAGGCTCGGCGACACCAGATGCGGACCGACGTCGAAGATGAGATTGACAGTGTAGCCCTGCTGCTCGACTTTTCCGACGATATCAATACGGCGGTCGTCGGCCCATCTGCCGCATGTGGCTTGAAACAGTACCAACAGAAAACAGACGAGCAGTAGCGGCACGAGAGGCGCGAATCCAGCGATTCTCGGCCAGCGCCGCAAGTGCGCAAGCGGACGGATGGCGGCGAAGGGTATGAGCAGAAGCACATAAACGAAGATGTCATTCAGAAGAGGAAAGGTGAACCGGAATACGCGAGTGCAGCCTATGCCGAGCAGAGCTGCCAACGCGAGCAAGGCAAGGGTTCGTGCCGAATGTCGGGGGCGCCGCTGTGGGGCCTGCTCCGCTGTGCTCATGGGAAGAAGTTACGAGAGGGAGGCCGGAGTGTCCATCGAGAAAATCGATGCGTCGCAGACTCCCGAGTCGAAAAGCAGATGCTTCGCTGCTCTCAGCATGACCCCAGTTTCAAAGTCAAAAACCCCACCTTAGCGCGCCAACGGCGGGCGCACGAACGTGGGGCACATGGAGGGTCCTCATCCGGCTATTTCGTGCTTGCTCCGGCGGACTGGGCGCGAACAACAACCTTGGCCGCAGCCATGTTGTTGAAGCGGTCCCAGACGCGCACGACAACGAGGTGTTCGACGGAGACTGCGGGGGCGGCAGGCGCGATCCCTTTCATGCGGCCCTGCTTCGCCTCGGACTCAGCCGCAACGGTCGGCGTGTTGTCGGATTCCGGGCGCGGCGCTGGCGGCAGCGGCGCGGCGAAGTCGTAGTTCTCATGGCGCGCGTCGGACAACTGGCCCACGGGCTCGACGTACTGCCACGGTCCGGCATCGACGGAGTACTCGGCGCGCTTGATGGGCGAGAAAATTTCGCTGGCGCGGAAGGTGACGTGCATCAGGTTGCCTTCGACGACGGCATGCAGGTCGTCGATGCGCGGCGGCGTGGTATCGACCTCGAAGTGCTGGCTTTCACGCTCGTCGGTGAGGGCTTCGTCGGGCGAGTGCGAAGGGGCGTCGCTGGCGACGACTTTCACCGTGTATCCGCCGTCGGGCAGCAGGCCGGCTTCGAAGGTATAGAAGCGCGCGGTGATGCGGTTGCGCAATAGCTTCCAGCGGGTCTCGCCGTCGCCGCGATAGTAGATGGTAAAGATGAGGCGGTCGTCGTTGTCGTCATGCGCGTTCCAGCGGACGGTGACGTAGCCGCGCTCGGGCGTAGACGATGAAGAAGCGTCGGGGCGCGAGGACGAAGCGGGAGTGGGCGCGGGCGGCATGCTCGGAGCAGGAGCCGACTCGCCGCCAACGAGAACCTGCACGTCGTCGATCACTGGAGCCACGTTCTTGGGCAGGTAATTGAGGCGCACGCTGCGAATGACGGGGCTGGGCGAGCCGGGCTTCATGACGGCGCGCCACTGCACGAAGCGCGCGGCGGGCACCGGCAGTGCCTCGTCCTTTTCGAGATCGACGCGCTGCCACGGGCTCCAGTTGCGGTCGGGATTGTCGACGTTGCCGCTGCGCGCCCAGAGTTCAAACTGGCCGGCGCCACGCACCTCGGCACGTCCCCAGCGAGAGAAGATACGGGCGTCGAAGACGTCGCTGGTGTAGCTGCCTTCGGGTTCGGCGGCGTTGCCGAGCAGGAATAGCTTGCCGAGATTGCTGGTGGAAACGTAGACCGCGCCGTTCGGCGCGGCGGCAAAGCCGGTGACCTGCGTGGCGCTGGCTTTCACCAGGTCGGTGAAGCGCTGCTCACGATCGATCAGGTAGATGCGTCCCTTGTTGCCGGTACCGGCCAGCAGATGTCCGGCGGAGTCAAAGCCGAGGGAGTAAACGGCTTCGTCGCGCGAGACCCAGATGCGGCGCGGCGAGCCATCGGGGGCGATGCGATAAATCTCGGAGCCCATCGGCGCGGACAGCGGCATGGACGGCATGGACGGCGGCGGCGGCGTGCCACCGGAGGCGGCCGCACCCGGGACGGGCGTGGTGGGCAAAATCAGCGCTGTGGGCGCAGTGGGCGTAGTCGAGGGGCCGCGCTTTTCCCCCAGGCCGGCGGCGTAAATGTTGCCGTTCTTATCGACGGCCAGCGCGGAGATTTCCTTCTTGGGCGCGCTGTAAAGCACGAAGGCCTCACCGGCGGGCGAGATGCGGTAGATGAGTCCGCTGCCGTCGGAGCCGGCGATCAAGTTGCCGGAGGGTTCGAAGGCGAGCACGCGGATGTGCGCTTCGTCGCTCTTAAAAAAGAGGCTGCCCTTGCCGTCGGAATCGATGCGGAAGATCTCGCCACGGTCGCCGGTGGCCACGTAGACGCGGCCCTCACGATCGACGGCGAGGTCCCAGATGTATTTTGTCTTGGGCTCGAAGAAGACGGACGAGGTCCAGCCGGGATCGACGCGGCCCTTGCCGGGAGCGGCGGCTTCGTCGGCGGCAGGCTTCGTGCTGCGGCGCTCGATGCGGTAGACGCGGCCATCGGGCGAGGTGGCGGCGTAGAGCGCGCCCTTCGGTCCCAGGGCCATCGACTGCACCTGCAGCTCGGTCGGCTCGAAGATGATGGTGCTCTTGCCGTCGGGCGTGACGCGGTAGATGCGCGCGGGCGCGCCGGCGCTGAGATAGACGTTGCCTTCCTCGTCGGACTCGATCGACCAGATATAAGAGGACTGCGAGGTCAGCACCGGCTTAAACAACGGCGCGAGCTCAAGGCTGCCGTCTTTCGAGATGGCGACGCCCTTGGCGCTGCCCTTCTCGAAATCTTCATAGCGGGTCTGAGTCCAGCTGCGGGTGCCTTCGGCAGAGGCGAAGACGGCCGAGAGCACGAGGAGCGCGAGGGCAAGGGAGCGCGTAAGTCTCATACGGATATCCAAGTTATCACGAGGGACGGTGACAGGGAAAAGTGGGAGGCGCGGACGGCAACGTGAACGGCAAAGACTGCACTCAGAATGGCGCTCCCTGCGATTGTGGAAATCCAAACTATGCGCCGACGGCGAGCGCATAGGCGGGCCACCAGATTTCTTTACTTCACACTGATAGAGATGACCTGAGCGCCGGAGACGACGCAATCGACCGGCGTGGAGGCTTCGTTGACGGCCGATTCGCCGACGACGAGCATGTCCTGGCTGCCGCGCATGCCTTCCATGACGTTCATGACGGAGGCCGGCAGAATGGGCATCACCTTGTCTTCCACCATGGCCGAGGGGTTGGCCTCGAGCAGGGAGACATAGAGCCGGGTGTTGGAGCGCTCCTGGTTGAGCATGGCGATGGTGGAGGCCAGGTCGAGCTTGCGTCCGAAGATCGGCGGCAGGCGGCGCGTGCGGTCGAGGGTGTCGCCGTCGCTGACCAGGATGCGCAGGTTGCCGCGCGGGGTGGAGGTAGGAATACGCACCGGAATCTGGCGCAGGATGCGTTCGCCGCGATAGGGACGCAGCACGGCTTCGACGGTGATCTCGTCGCCGGGGCGGACCTCGGTGACGTCGGTACGCACGGACTCCAGGCGGGCCCAGCGGCGTTCACGCAGCAGCTCGAATTCAAGATTGACGCCCTTGAAGTCGGGACGTCCGTATGGATTTTCGTAAATGCGATTGAAGCGCTCGCCGATGGCGGCGGCCACGGCGGCGGCGGTAGGCCCGCCGGCATCGGCCGGGGCGAACATGTTCTGCAGATTCACAATCGGGAAGCCGCCGACGCTGATCGTGCCCTTGAGGCGATAGGTGACGTCTTCGCCGGAGTCGTTGACTCCCTGCAGGGCCTGGTAGACGGTGGTCATCATGGCGACCGGCGTCAGCTTGCCGTTGTTCACCACTTCATAGTGGAACTGCTTGGTCTGGCCCGCGCCGCGGATGGTGAGAGTGACGGGGATCATGCGGGCTTCCTGGCCGAAGCGGCCGAGGATGCCGGTGTGGCGGTCCTGCACGAAGGTGCCGACGGACTCGGTCACGTTGACGATCTTGAAGGCGTTGGAGGCCGAGGGCAGCGTCGCCAGCACCTGCGCCTTGTACATGGGAATCTGCACCTGTCCGAATTGCAGGATGGGATGGCCGCAGGCCAGCAGGCGCTCGGGATCGACGTAGGTGACGGTGCAGGTGGCGGCCATGTTCATGTCGCCGCGGACGAGCACGGCGCTGATGGCCGAGCCGGCTACGACCGGTTCCGGCTGCTTGGTGTCGCTTACCGAACCGACGCCCATGACGGGCACGATGCCGGACTGGGCCAGCCTGGGTCCAAACTGCCGCATCGTATCTTCACTGAATCCGGTAACCACCAGCGGAGTTTCGATCGGCTGCAGGTAGCTGGCGTAGCCCGCGCTCGCATCTAAGGGCATGCCGGGACCGGAGGTGCGTGCGGGCGCTTGCGGCGCGCTGCGGGCTATCTGCGGATCGGCAGCGACCGTGCTGTCGAGTTCGCTGATCTCGAGCATGTCCTGGATCGGGGTGATGCCGGCGATGGGCTGCTTGGAAAATTCGCCGATGCGGAAGGCAATCGCGCCCGCCAGTTTGCCATCGATGTATACGGGGCTGCCGCTCATGCCGGCCACGACGCCGGTGAATTCGACCTTCTCGCCGTGCAGGCGGGCCAGAATGATGCTGCCCTTGGGACCATTGGCGTTGCGCAGCACCCCGAGAATTTCGACTCCCATCTCTTCCGGCTTGGTGCCTTCAAAGACGGTGAGAGCGGTGCCCCGCATGCCGATGCGGATCTGGTCGAGCGGAATGATGGTGGGAGTTGCAGCCGCGGCTGCGACGACGCTGGGCGGAGTCACGTTCTGGGCAATGGCCGCTCCACACAAAAGCACCAGGAGCACAAACACCAGGAGTGAAGAACCACGTTTGAACAAATCCATGCCGCCTACCGCCAGTCGCAAATTAGCTGCTCTGCCGCAGGATATGCATTCTGTCTTGTCGTACCCCACGGACCCTCGGAAGTGAATCGAGGAACAGCAGCATTGGTCGTATAGTAGCATTGTGCGAAAGCCGAAAGAGGTTGCAAATGAAGCAATCTTCGCCTGATACGCAACTTATGGTCGTATTAGTCCTCACCTTAGTACTCGCCTCGGGAACACTGCCGGCATGGGGCCAGGCAGTCACCACCGCGCCACCCAGCAGCCCGCAAGTGCCGGGCGCCGGAGGGCCGGAGGGCGACACCGGTCCGTACTCGGTGCCGAAAAAACCCGCGCAGCCGCCGCCTCCGGAGAAGCCGAAGCCGGTGCGCAACCCCGAGGGGATCGGCTCGATCACCATCACCCGCAACGTGCCGCTGGTGAACGTGGACTCGATGGTGATAGCGACGGGCAACGGCCAGTTCATCCCGGGGCTGAAGAAAGAGAACTTCCGCGTCTACGAGGACGGGCAGCCGCAGCAGGTGGACAACTTCGGCGTGAGCAAGGCGCCGATTACGGCCGTGCTGCTGGTGGAGTTTGCCAACACGAATTATGCGTTCATGATGGACGCACTGCGGGCTTCCTACTCCTTTGCCGAAACCCTGCGTCCGGATGACTGGATCGCTGTGATCTCGTATGACCTGCGGCAGTACATCCTGACCGACTTCACGCAGGACAAGCGCGAGGTGGTGGCGGCGCTCAATCAGTTGCGCATCCCCGGCTTCAGCGAAACCAATCTCTTCGACTCGCTGTGGGACACGATGGACCGGCTCGATGGGCTGGAAGGGCGCAAGTACGTGATCCTGATTTCGAGCGGGCGCGACACCTTCAGCAAGATCACCTACGCCAAGATGCTGCAGAAGCTGCGGGCGTCACGCAACATCGAGATTTTCGCCATCAGCACCGGGCGGGCGTTCCGCGAGCGCGTGGATGCGCGCTACGGCAGCAATCCGAACGTAAGCATGAAGATGATGGACTTCCTGCAGGCCGACAACGAAATGAACACCTTCGCCAAGTACACCGGTGGGCGGGCGTATTTCCCACGCTTCCAGGCGGAGTTTGCGGAGATCTTCCGCGACATCGGCAATTCCATCCGCAACCAGTATTCGCTCAGTTATCACCCGACGAACACCAAACAGGACGGCACCTTCCGCAAGCTGAAAGTAGAAGTCGTGGACCCGCAGACGGGCAAGCCCCTGAAAATAGTGGACCAGAAGGGCAAGGAAGTGAAGTACACGGTCGTCTCACGCGAAGGCTACACGGCCCGGCACGAGGTGGATTGAGGGGATCGAGGAATCGGGTCATTGAAAGCTGCCGCTCTGCGCTCGGAATGACTGGGCAAAGTCAGGACGAGGCCAAAGTCAAAACTCCCACCTTAGCGCGCCAAAGACGGGCGCGCGAAGGTGGGGCACCGGCAACGACAGCCCAAGCGATTGCGGTGGTTGACGGGGGAGTTATTTGCAGCGGGAGGGACCGGGGCGTGACATAGGCGGTTCGCCGGGCTGTCGCGGGGCGGAGTTCGTGCAAAAATGAGGCAGGCATGACAGAGACATTCCAACTGAAGGGCCGTCGCGTCCTGGTGGTCGGGCTGGGGAAATCCGGCGTCGCCGCCGCCCTGTTTCTGAAAGAGCGCGGAGCCCAGGTCACGGTGTCGGACAGCAAGACGGAAGAGGAGTTGGGGCAGGAGATTCCGCTGCTGCTCGACCACGGCATCGTGGTCGAGGCGGGCAGCCACCGCGAGCGCACCTTCCGCGAAAAAGACCTGATCGTGGTGAGCCCGGGCGTGCCGACGGATGCGCCCTATCTCACGTTGGCGCGGCAACAGGGCGTGCCCATCATCGGCGAAATCGAGTTGGCGTCGAGATTTTTGCGGGGCAAAGTGCTGGCCATCACCGGGTCGAACGGCAAGACGACGACGACGGCGCTGGCCGGTTGCGTGGTGGCGGCGGGCGGACGGGCAGTGCAGGTGGGCGGGAACATTGGCACGCCGGCCACGTCGCTGATTGCCACTTCCACGGATGCAACCTGGAACGTGCTGGAGATTTCGAGCTTCCAGCTGGAGACGATTGAGACGTTTCATCCCGCGATCGCCGTGGCGCTGAACCTGACGCCGGACCACCTGGACCGGCATCGCACGCTCGAAGCTTACGCGGCGGCCAAGACGAGGATTTTCGAGAACCAGACGGCGAATGACTACGCGGTACTGAACGCCGACGATGCCGCCTGTGAGCGCATGGCGATGGCCACGAAGGCGCCGGTGTACTGGTTCAGCCGTCGGCGCGAGGTGGAGCGCGGCGCGTTCGTGCGCGACCACCAGATTTGGTTCGCGGGTCCGGGCGGCACGGAGATGGTGATGCCGGTGGCCGCGATCACGCTGAAGGGCGCGCACAATCTGGAAAATGTGCTGGCGGCGGTCTGCTGCGGCCGGTTGACCGGAGCGACGGCAGCCCAGGTGCGGCAGGCGGTCGAGACGTTCAAGGCCGTGGAGCACCGGCTTGAGTATGTGGCGACGATTAACGGCGTGGAGTACTTCAACGACTCGAAGGCGACGAACATCGACGCGACGGAGAAGGCGCTGGAGTCGTTTGCCGGAGGCGTTCACCTGATCCTGGGCGGCAAGCACAAGGGCAGCCCGTACGCGCCGCTGATTCCGCTGGTGAAGCAGCGGGTGAAAAGGGTGTACACCATCGGGGCGGCCGCGCAGCTGGTGGAAGACGAGTTAAAGGGCGCGACGGAGATCCTGCGCACGGGAACGCTCGAAGCAGCAGTGCGGCGCGCAGCGGAGGCGGCCAAGCCGGGCGAGATCGTGCTGCTGTCGCCGGCCTGCGCCAGCTATGACCAGTTTCCTTCGTATGAGCATCGCGGCCGGCATTTCAAGGAAGTCGTGAAGGCCATGCAACAACGCCAGGCCGCAGGCAGATAAGATTCGCTGGCCGGCAGTTTGCCCGCCACAGTTTCAGGAAGTAGGGGAATGCCGACACGCGACACTGCCGACAGAACGCTTCTGGGTGGAAGCCTGCTGCTGGTGCTGCTGGGGCTGGTGATGGTCTTCAGCGCCTCGGCGGTGGCCGCCGGGGTGCGCCTTAAATCACCGCATTACTTTCTGGTACGGCAGGTGCTGTGGTCGGTCGTCGGACTGGCGATGATGTTCCTGCTGATGCGGGTGGACTACCGGAAGTACCGCAGTCCGCGGGTGATCTTCCCGCTGATGGGTGTGACGGCGGTGCTGCTGGTGGCTGTCTTCTTCCTCGACCGTTCGCACAATACCCACCGGTGGATCCGGATAGGTGGGGTGGGGTTCCAGCCATCGGAGCTGGCGAAACCGGCGCTGATCCTGTTCCTGGCGTGGTACCTGGAAAAACGCGGCAAGGCGATCCAGGAGTGGCGTCCGCTGGTGCCGGCGGTGCTCATCACGGTGATCGTGGCGGGACTGGTTGCGGCTCAGCCGGATCTGGGCACGGCGATTGTCTGCTTCCTGATCGCGTGCACGATGCTGTTTGTAGCCGGAGTGAGGCTGACATACTTCCTCGTGCCGCTGGCCGCTTCGCCCATCTTTTTTTACTTCCTGGTGTGGCGGGTGAAGTGGCGGAAGGACCGCATCCTGGCGTTCCTGAATCCGTTTGAGGACCCGCAGGGCCGCGGCTTCCACATCATCCAGTCGCTGATCGCGGTGGGCACGGGAGGACTGGCGGGCAAAGGGCTGATGGAAGGCAAGCAGAAGCTGTTCTATCTGCCGGAGCCGCACACGGACTTTATCTACGCGGTGACCGCCGAGGAGTTCGGACTGGTGGGGTCGCTGGCGGTGGTGCTGCTGTTTGCGATTTTCTGCTATCGTGGGATCAGAGCGGCGATGCTTGCCCGCGATCCTTTCGCACGTTTCCTGGCGACAGGCATTACATCCATGGTGGTGGTGCAGGCGCTGTTTAACATTAGCGTCGTGATCGGCCTGCTGCCGACCAAGGGGATTCCGCTGCCGTTCATTTCCTACGGCGGCTCATCGTTGCTGATGACCCTGGCGGCGGTCGGCATCTTACTGAACATCACCCGGCACACGAGTTAGCCAATGCGAGTTGTTCTGGCAGGCGGTGGAACGGGCGGGCACGTGATACCCGCGTTGGCCATCGCACATGAGTTATCGACGGCGTATGGAGCCGAAGTGCTGTTCCTGGGCACCGGGCGCGGCATCGAGTCGCGGCTGGTCCCGGCAGCGGGATATCAGCTGCGTCTGATTGACGTCGGCGCGCTGAAGAAGGTATCGCTCGCGACCCGGCTGCACACGCTGCTGCAACTGCCGCGCGCGGTGGTGAAGTCGTGGCGGTGGCTGGCCGAGTTCCGTGCCGAGGTGGTGATCGGCGTGGGCGGGTACGCCTCGGGACCGGCGATGATGGCGGCCTACCTGCGCGGTACGCCGAGCATTGTGTTTGAGCCGAACCGCGTGCCCGGACTGGCCAACCGCCTGGCCGGGGCCATGGCCAACGCAGCCGCCGTGCAGTTTGAACAGACCGAGCGCTACTTCCAGAATTGTCATGTGACGGGGATTCCGGTGCGGCACGCGTTTTTCGACGTGGCGCTGCGACAGCCGGCGGCCTGCCCGGCAGCGGCTGCGGCTGCTGACGCAACCGGTTCGGTGGCGGTACGCTGTACGGCGCCCAAGCCGACGCTGCTGGTCTTCGGCGGCTCGCAGGGGGCGCAGAGCATCAACCGGGCGGTACTTGAGGCGCTGCCGGTGCTGGCGGCGAAGTTCCCGGGCATCCACATCATTCATCAGACGGGCGAGCCGGATTACCGGCAGGCAGCGGGCGCATACCTGCACGCGGGAATTTCCGCAGAAGTGTGTCCGTTTATCGAAGACATGCCGGCGATGTTCGCCCGCGCCGACCTGCTGGTGTGCCGCTCGGGTGCGAGCACGGTGGCCGAGGTGGCGGCGGCCCACAAGCCGGCGATCTTTGTTCCCTTCCCGCACGCCGCCGACGATCACCAGACGCGCAACGCCGAGGCGCTGTGCGAAGCCGGTGGGGCGGTGCTGCTGCCCGATTCCCAACTGACGGCGGCGAAACTGGTGGAGGCCGTGGGCCAACTGCTGGGCAACCGCGAGCGGCTGCGGCAGATGGGCGAGGTGGCGGGCAAGCTGGCCCACGCCGACGCGACCGTGCAGATTGCCGCGCTGGCGGCAAGGCTGGCGGGCTTTGCTCCGGAAGACCTCGCGACCGCGTCGGCAGCGACGCACTAAGGCTTTCATGTTTGCCAAGATTCAACGCGTACACCTGGTGGGCATCGGCGGCATCGGCATGAGCGGCATCGCCGAGGTGTTGCTGACGCTCGGCTACAAGGTTTCCGGCTCCGACCTGCGCACCACTCCGGTGACACAGCGGCTGCATTCTCTGGGGGCCGTGATTTTCGAAGGGCACCGGGCGGAGAACATCGAGGGCGCCGAGGTGGTGGTGATCAGCTCGGCGGTCACGCGGGCCAATCCCGAGGTGGCGGCGGCGCGGGGCATCCATGTTCCGGTGATCCAGCGGGCCGAGATGCTGGCCGAGCTGATGCGTTTGAAATACGGCATTGCCATCGCGGGCATGCACGGCAAGACGACGACGACCTCGATGGTCGGCGCCGTGCTTCAGGCCGGCGAACTGGACCCGACGATCATCGTCGGCGGCCGGGTGGACGCGCTCGGGTCGAACGCGCGGCACGGAAAGTCGCACTACCTGGTGGCCGAGGCGGACGAGAGCGACCGCTCGTTCCTGAAGCTGTCGCCGATCATCTCGGTAGTAACGAACATCGACCGCGAGCACCTGGATACCTACCGCGACCTGACCGACATCGAGGAGACGTTTGCCGACTTCATGGACCGCGTGCCGTTTTACGGCACGGTGGTGGCCTGCAACGACAACGAACCGCTCCGAAACCTGCTGCCGAACCTGCAACGGCGGGTGGTGACCTACGGGACGCGCGAGGATTCGGACTTTCTGATTACGAACATCCAGACGGGCGCGGCGGCGGGTTCAACGGCGCTGGCGGCCAGCCGCTTCACGGTGAGCCTGCGGGGCAAATCGCTGGGCGAATTCGCCTTGCAGGTGCCAGGGATGCACAACGTGCTGAACGCGACGGCGGCCGTGGCCGTCGGCGTGGGCCTGGAGATTGTGCCGGACCGGATACGCGAGGCGCTGGGGCGCTTCCGCGGGGTGGACCGGCGGTTCCAGGTGAAAGGCACGGCGCGGGGCGTAACCGTGGTGGACGATTACGGGCACCATCCGACGGAGATCCTGGCCACGCTGGCGGCGGCGCGCCAGTGCGGGTTCAAGCGGATCCACGTCATCTTCCAGCCGCACCGCTACACGCGCACCCAGGCATTGCTCAGGGAGTTCGGCAAGGCGTTCGGGGATGCAGACACGGTTGCCGTGCTCGAGGTCTATGCCGCCAGCGAACCGGCGATAGCCGGCGCGACGGGCGAGGCCGTGGCCGCCGAGATCGTGCGCGCCGGGGGACCGCAGGCGCGATTCTGCGCTAGCTTCGCCGAGGCAACGGCGCTGGCCGTCGAAGCCGCAGCGCCGGGCGACGCAATTATGACGCTGGGGGCGGGGAGTATTTCGCAACTGGGGCCGCAGGTGGTGGAGCAGTTGCAGAAGACCGCGCAGGCGAGCGCGGCGGACGCCAGCGATTGAGTCCCTTGAAATACAGCCGCATATTCTTCTCCACGCTGCACTTGATTCCCCGGTGACACTGGTGAATTAATCCGCTTGATTCCTCAGGAAAACGGCTATATTGGTTTCGCGGCGGCGATTTTTCCCGATTCCTACGTCCCTAACTCATGGCAAAGCGGCCCTCCGACGACGAACCTGTGCCCGGCCGGGACACCGGCAGTTCCGACTTTGGCAAGTCGGGCGATGCCTCGTGGCAGAAATGGGACGACTCAGACTCCGAGCGGCTGAGCGACGCCTCTGCTCCTCTCGACGTTGAGTCTCCCCCACAATTTTTAAGGACACAGAAACCGGTGCCGGTGCGGCGCAGTGCGCTGCCGAGCAAGACCATGCGGCGCATCAAGCCGCTGCTGCTGCCGGTGGCGGTGGTGGTGGCGCTGGCGCTGCTGGCGCTGCTGGGCCTGCGCTACGGGCGCGCCTCGGCCCGCTTCCGGCTGGAGTCGAGCGACCAGATTCAGATCACGGGAATGGCGAACGTCACGCGCGAACAGGTGCTGGAGATTTTCGGGCAGGACATTTCGCGCAACCTGCTGGCGGTTCCGCTCGCCGAGCGCAAGGCGCAGCTGGAGCGCATCGCGTGGGTGGAGTCGGCGACGGTGATGCGGCTGCTGCCCGATGGCCTGCGGATCAGCATCAAGGAGCGGACACCGGTGGCCGTGGTGCAGTTGGGTACGCGGATTGCGCTGGCCGACCGCAACGGCGTGGTGATGGACATGCCGGCGGGCGCGAAGTATTCGTTCCCGGTGATCGTGGGGCTGGACCCGGTCGAGCCGGCGTCCAAGCGCGCGGCCAGCCTGCGGATTTACATGACGCTGATGCAGGATCTGGATTCGGGCGGGGCGAACTACTCGCGCGGCGTGGACGAGGTGGATGTCTCCGACCCGGAGGACGTACGGATCATCGTCACCGACAAGGACGGGTCAGTTTTATTGCATTTGGGTGCGTCACAGTTTCTGGAGCGTTATAAGCTTTATATAGCGCACCTGCAGGAGTGGCGGCAGCAGTTCCACAAGCTGGAATCGGTGGATCTGCGCTACAACCGGCAGGTGGTGCTGAATCCAGATGCAAGACCGGCGGCGGTCACGGCACCAGGCGAGGCCGCGGCAGCGGAGCCGGAGAAGCCGGCGGCCAAGCCACCGGCGCGCAACAAGGCGCGCGCGGCGAACCGCAAGGCGCACTAAGGCACAGCAGTAGCCGGGAAAGTTAGAAGAACGACTCTGATGGCGAAACAAGATTCCAACCTGCTGACCGCGATCGACCTGGGCAGCGCCAAGACGTGCGCGGTGGTGGCAGAGATTACCGAGACCGGCCTGCGCTACCGCGGCCACGGCATCGCCGAGTCGCGCGGCACGCGCCGCGGCATGATCGTGGACATCGACAAGGTCGTGGCCAGCGTGCACCGCGCGGTGGAAGAGGCCGAGGGAATGATCGAGCGGCCGATCGAGCACGCGTCGGTGGGCGTGGGCGGACCCCACATTCGCGGCGTCGGTTCGCAGGGCGGCGTGCAGCTGGGTTCGCGTCCGCGCGAGATCACCCGCGAGGACGTGCGCGGCGCGGTGGAAAAGGCGCGCAGCATTTCGCTGCCGGAGGACCGGCAGGCGCTGCACCTGCTTCCGCAGGAATACATCGTAGACGAGCAGGGCGGCGTGCAGGACCCGCTGGGGATGGTGGGCAAGAAGCTCTCCGTGCGGGCGCACCTGGTGACGGCTTCGATCAGCGCCACGCAGAACATCGTGACCGTGCTGAACAAGGCCGGCATCCACGTGGACGACACGGTGCTGGAGCCGCTGGCCTGCGCCGACGCGATCCTGCGCAGCGACGAGCGCGAGATGGGCGTGTGCCTGGTCGATATCGGCGCGGGTTCGACCGACCTGATCGTGCTGCATGAAGGCGCGGTGCAGCATACGGGATTTGTGCCCGTCGGCGGCGATCACTTCAGCAACGACGTGGCGGTCGGCATGCGGACGCCGCTGGGCGCGGCCGACACGATCAAGCGGCAGTTCGGCTGTGCGGTGGTATTGCAGATTCCCGAATCAACCGAGATCGAAGTGCCATCGGTGGGCGACCGGCCGTCGCGCATGATGCAGCAGCGGTTGCTGGGCGAGATCCTGGAACCGCGTGCCTGCGAACTGATGGAGATGTTGCGCGACCACCTGCGGCAGGCGGGAGTGCTGGATTTGTGCGGTGCCGGACTGGTGCTGACCGGCGGCGGCGCGCGGCTGCCCGGGCTGGTGGATATTGTGGACCAGGTGTTTTGCAAACCGGGGCGCGTAGGCTATCCGGCGGCGATTGCCAAGCTGCCGGCCGACCTGGCGGCGCCTGAATATGCCACCGCTATCGGCCTGCTGCTGTACGCGTATCGTTCGCGCATGGCCCGCAGTTCGCCCGATCAGAACGGAATCAAGAGCCGCCTGCGCGGCTTGTTTGCACGGAGCCGGTGATGACAAACGACCATGAGTTGGATGGAAACGAAGACAACACGGGTGGAGCCCAGATGGCCGACGATATTCGCATTCAATTCAACGAGGACCCGCGCAACAACGCCAAGATCAAGGTGATCGGCGTGGGCGGCGGCGGCGGCAACGCCGTCAACCGCATGATCGATGCCGGCGTGGAGGGCGTGGACTTCGTGGTCGCCAACACCGACCTGCAGGCGCTGCGCATGTCGCGCGCCAAGGTGAAGATCCAGCTCGGCGTGAAGCTCACGAACGGTTTGGGCGCGGGCGCGAATCCTGACGTGGGGCGCAAGGGTGCGCTGGAAGACGCCGACAAAGTGATCGAGGCGCTGGAAGGCGCCGACATGGTTTTCGTCACCGCGGGACTGGGTGGCGGCACGGGCACGGGCGCGGCACCGATCATTGCCTCGCTGGCGAGCGAGATGGGCGCGTTGACGGTGGCGGTGGTCACCAAGCCCTTCAACTTCGAGGGCAAGCGCCGCATGATGCAGGCCGAGCGCGGCATGCAGGAGCTGATCGACTCGGTGGACACGACCATCGTGATCCCCAACGAGAAACTGCTGGCGGTGGCGCAGGACGCGGGGTTCTTCGAGTCGTTCCGCGTGGCCGACGACATTCTGCGGCAGGCCGTGCAGGGCATTTCCGACATCATCACGATCCCCGGCATCATCAACCGCGACTTCGCCGACGTTAAGGCGATCATGGCGGGCATGGGCTACGCGGTCATGGGCACGGCAACGGCCAAGGGCGAGCGCCGCGCCATTGAAGCGGCCCAGCGCGCGATTGCCTCGCCGCTGCTGGAAGCGGGAGCGATTGACGGAGCGCGCGGCATCCTGATCAACATCACGGGATCGAGTTCGCTGCGGCTGGCCGAGGTGAACGAGGCTTCGACGATCATCCAGAACGCGGCCCACGAGGACGCGAATATCATCTTCGGCGCCGTGCTGGACGAGAAGATGAAGGACGAGGTGAAGATTACGGTGATCGCCACCGGCTTCCAGCAGCCGGTGCGGCACGAGCGCAGCGTTTCGACGGCGGCGGCGGCACTGCAGCAGGCGCGTACGGCGGCGGTGTACGAGCGGTCGGAACCACTGGTGCGGCCGCGGCGGGAGGCTCCGCCGATGGACGCGGCGTTGGATGATGATTTCGAGTCGAGCGCCCGGCTGGTTGAGCCGCCACCGGCTGCCGGGCAGGCGCAGCAGCGGGCGGAGACGCCAGTGCACGACCTGCGCACGGTAACGACGAACAACTACGGCGAGGATGACCTGGACGTGCCTGCGTTCATCCGCAAGCGGCAGGCGCCCCCGCAGGAGTAGAGTTGCCTCACAATTCGAGGGAAGAGAAAGCGAGGGCGGCCAGATGGCCGCCCTCGCTGTTGTGTTGGCTCGCGTACTCGCGCTTCCCTTGCCTACGGCTGCGGGGCAGGCGCTGCCTTCAGGTAGGTCTCAAAGTGTTCAAGGATGCGGTTGAACAGGTGCGTGCGGGTGCCCGCACCGGCGATGCCGTGCGTCTTGCGCGGATAGAGTTGCAGGTCGAACTGCTTGCCCGCGTTGATCATGGCATTGATCATCTGCACCGTGTTCTGCAGGTGGACATTGTCGTCGCTGGTGCCGTGCACTTCGAGCACGCGGCCCTTCAGGTCCTTGGCGTTGTTGACCGGTGAGCTGTTGCGATAGGCCTGCTGGTTGTCGCGCGGCAGTCCCATGTAGCGCTCGGTGTAGATGGAGTCGTAGTCGCGCCAGTCGGTGACGGGAGCGACGGCGACGCCGGCCTTGATGCGGCTGGAGTGCGTCATGGCATAGAGCGTCATGTAGCCGCCATAGCTCCATCCCCACCAGCCGATGCGGTTGGCGTCGAGCTGCGGGTAGCGCTCGACCAACTGGTCTACGGCGGCCAGCTGATCGGCGAGTTCGACTTCGCCGAAGTTCCGCCGCGAGGCCGACTGGAAGGCGCGGCCGCGCCCGGCGGTTCCGCGATTGTCGACGTGCAGCACGGCAAAGCCACGCCGCAGGAGAATCTGGTCGAACAGTGCGTTGGCCCCCCCCCAGGCTTTCATCACGACCTGCGCGCCCGGTCCGCCGTAAGGATTGACGATGAGCGGGATAGCCGCCTTCTCCTTGGACTTGAACGGCATCAGCAGCGTGGCGTAAAGCCGGGTTGTACGGTCGGCGGCAATCAGTTCAAAGGGGCGGGGCACGTAGAAGCCGTATTCGACCAGGCTGCGCGCCTGCCAGAAGGGCGAGCAGTCGCCCTCGACCTTGCACAGCGAGAGCGAAGGCGGACGGGCGGTGTTGCTGAACGAGTCGACGTAGTGGGCGGACCCGGGGGCGAAGCTCGCCTCATGCACTCCGGAGGCCAGCGTGTGCTGCTTGAGGCCCGTGCCGTCGAGCCGGATGCTCAACAGCTGGCGCTCGCGCGGTTCAGGGACGGGTCCCGTATCGACGACATTGGAGACGGTGGCGGTGAAGTAAATCGTCTGGTCGCTGACGGCGTTGAGGCGGGTGACTTCGAAGTTGCCCTGGGTGAGCTGGCGTTCGAGTTTGGCCTCGGCCGCGAGCGGGTCACCGGCGTTGAAGCTGTAGAGATACAGATGGGTGTGGCCGTCGCGCCAGCTGGGCCAGGCGAAGCGGCCGTCGCCGAGCAGGCGGAACATATCGCTGACGGGCACCCAGGCGTCGGGCTGCGACTCGGTGAGCACCTTGCGGGCGTTGCCGTTGTGGACGTCAACGAACCAGAGTTCGAGCTTGTCCTGCGCGCGGTTGAGCAGTTGGACCCATATGACGCCGGGACGCACCCAGCCGAAGCGCGGGATGTACTCGCGGTCGGCGGGCTGGCCGACGTTGATCCACTTGACGCCGCCGCCGGTGGCCTTGACGACGCCCAGGCGCACCTGCGGGTTGGGATCGCCGGCCTTGGGATACTTCTGCTGGTCAACCGGGGCTTCCAGCGGGATCCAGTCCACGATGGGGTGGCCGGGTACCTGCTTTTCGTTCATCTCGAGAAAAGCGATCTGCGAGCTGTCGGGCGACCAGAAGTAATTGGAGCGAACGGAAAGCTCTTCTGCATAAACCCAGTCGACTTCGCCGTTGAGCAGGTCGTCGCTGCCGGTCTTCGTCAGCTGCTTTTCTTTGCCGCCCGAGAGCGGAATCGTGTAGAGATCGTGCTTGCGGGTGAAAGCCAGCAGCTTGCCGTCGGGCGAGATGTTGGGATCGCCGGCGGGGTCGGCAGCGGAGGTGAGCTGCGTGGCCTTGCCGTCGGCGAGCGAGTACAGCCAGAGCTGCCCGCGCGAACGGAAGAGCAGGCGGGCGGAGTCGGGCGCCCACTGATAGCCTGCCACGGAGTAGCGCATCATGCGCTCGCGCTCGCGGTCGTTGGCGGCGCCGCCGGCAGGGGGCGCCAGCGAGGCCAGCTTCTCTTCGCTGACGAGCACGGCAGGCTTGCCGCCGCCGGCCTCGACGAAGTAAAGCGCGCCGTGTTCGCCGGGATCGTCGCGCTGGACGAAGCTGATGCGCTTGCCGTCGGGGCTCCAGCGCACGGTCTCAGGGGCGCGGCCGGTGAGTCCACCGTCGGCGAAGATGCTCTCGATCGTGAGTTGCTTCGGGCTCTGCGCCGCGAGGGGCAGAGTCCATACGAACAGGCAAAGCAGACATAACAGTAACCAGGCGCGTTTCATGCCTCTCCTCAACTACCCTGAAACGCGCAGTTTAACAAAAACAGGGGCGGCTCGTTAATGGGGTAGTGTGCGCCAGATGCGGGCGGCCTGGAAGAGCGCGTCAAGAACGCCCAGGCAGCAGTGGACACTGGGCTGTTCTCGGTGGTGCGGGCGGCCGGCAGGCTCAATCCGGCGAAGGTCTTAATCAGGCGGACGCTGCGTAACCCTGCCGGGGGTGCGTGTTACAATCGGCGCAGAGCCGCCCATGCATCCGGACGTAGAAAGACTACTGAAGCTGGACCAGATCGACCGCGAACTCGCGCGCCTGCGAGCCGAGGTTGCCGCCCTGCCCCTGCGCGTGGCCGAGATTGAGGCCAAGCTGGCCGGCGTCACCGGCCAGATCGAGGGCGTTCGCAAGGGCCTGAAGGACATTGAGGTGGCGCGGCGCAAGCACGAAGGCGAAATCTCGACGCTGCGGCAAAAAATTTCGAAGTACCGCGACCAACTGCTGTCGGTCAAGACGAATACGGAATACTCGGCGCTCAACAAGGAAATCCAGTACACGGAAAAAGAGATTTCGCGCATCGAGGACAAAATCCTCGAAGGCATGCTCGAGGTCGAAGCGCGCGACGCGCAACTGAAGAAGCTGGAAGCCGAACAGAAGCAGCAGCAGGCCGAGATCGAGCGCCAGAAGCGGGATGCGCAGGCGCGCACCGCCGAAGACCAGGCAGCCCTGGCGCAGCTGGCGCCCGAGCGCGCAGAGCTGCGCAAGGCGATCGACCAGAGCGTGCTGCAGCAGTACGACCGGGTGCTGAAGACGCGCGGCAGCGGCATAGCCGAGGCGCGCGGCCAGTATTGCCAGACCTGCCACGTGATGATGCGTCCGCAGGTGTTCCAGGACGTGATGATCGGCGAGCGCGCGGTAACCTGCGACTCGTGCGGTCGGATTTTCTTCTACGTGCCCCCGGAACCGGCAGCGGCGCCGGAGAGTCCCACGCCATCGGCCGAGCCTGCTTCGGCGGCCGAGGTCACTGACCCCTCTTGAAAAAAACCACACGCAGTGCCCGCCCAAGCGGGACCGTTGTCGTCTCGACGCGCGGAGCAGACCGCGTGCACTCCGGGCATCCGTGGGTCTATCGCTCCGACGTAATCTCTGCCCTCGATGTAGCGCCCGGCGCTTGCGCCGTCGTCACCGAGGCGAACGGCAAGCCGCTGGGCACGGCGCTCTACAGCACGTCGTCCGAGATTGCCGTGCGCATGATCAGCGACAAGCCGGTGGACGACCTGGCAGCGCTGCTGCGCGCCAGGATCGCGGCTGCTGCTGCCTATCGCGAGCGCATCGTGGAGCAGAGCGACGCCTATCGCGTCGTCTTCAGCGAAGCCGATTTTTTGCCGGGCCTGATCGTGGACCGCTATCACGACCTGCTCTCCCTCCAGATCTTGACCCAGGCGATGGACCAGGAGGCGGTACGTGCGGTGGTGCTCAAGGAACTGACGGAGCGGTTCCAGCCGGCGGGAATCATCGAGCGGGTGGACGAGCGTATCCGGCAACTGGAGCAGCTGCCGCCGCGAGCTTCGGGGCTGCTGGCGGGCGCAAAGTCGGCGACGACTTTCACCATGAACGGCGTACGCTTCCAGCACGACGGGATGGCGGGACAGAAGACCGGGGCATTTCTGGACCAGCGGGAAAACTACGCGGCGGCGACGCGCTTTGCGCGCGGCGAGGCGCTCGACTGCTTCTGCTACCAGGGCGGCTTTGCGCTGCACCTGGCCGCGGTTTGCGAGCGGGTGACCGGCGTGGACAGCTCGCGCACGGCGCTGGAAAGCGCCGACGATAACGCCCGGCTGAACGGCCGCGAGATCGAGTGGATTGAGGCCAACGCCTTCGACCTGTTGCGTGAGTACTCCTCATCGGGGCGGCAATATGACACGGTGGTACTGGATCCGCCGGCCTTTGCCAAATCGCGGCGCGCGCTGGATACGGCGCTGCGCGGGTACAAGGAACTCAACCTGCGCGCCCTGAAGATGCTGCGGCCGGGCGGAACGCTCGTGACCTGTTCTTGTTCGTATCACGTGGGTCCGGGCGAATTCATGGAGATGCTGCGCGCCGCGGCGGCCGATGCCCGGCGGCCGGTAAGGATTCTCGCCAACCGGACCCAGTCAGCCGACCATCCGGTGCTGCTGGCGGTTCCCGAGACGCAATACCTGAAATGTGCCATCGCGTCTGTAACTTAGACGGCCCCGGCAATCCTGCTTAGTACCGCGAACCGGGCAACAGATTCGCGCCCAAACCGCGCGGAATCCTTCCTTCTTCAGGGATACTTGAATCCCGTTTTGAAGTTCTCTGGAAATTGCCTCCGCCTTATTGGGAATGTCGCGGCAAGAGCAAAGTGGTTTGCCGTAGATTGTTCGCCGGACAGGTTAAAATAGCGCTGTTCCGCATAAACACCTGATTGTGACCCCATGGAGCATGAATCACAGAAGCTCGAGCCGCTTGTGACGCCGGAGAGCGACCGGACATCCTTGGTCCGCATCTGGTCTCCGATGGACTATCCCCTGCCGTCTGCAATCGGCCTGGGCCTGTTGATCTTCCTGGTGAGCTTGGCGCTGGACCTGAGCCTGATTCGGGCTCGCTGGACCGGCCCCTACGGTACCGCCTTCCTCTCGGACTCTCTGCTCGGAATCGTCGCCTTTGTGCTGCTGTACCGCATCTTCTGCCTGGGCCAACAGCGGCGGCGGCAGGTGCTGGAGCGGCTGGAGAGCATCGACGAGATGAATCACCACGTGCGGAATGCGCTGCAGGTGATTTCGTTCAACGCGCGCGCGTCTTCCAATGAAGCGCAGTTGACCGAGATCAAGGAAGCGGTGCAGCGGATCAGCTGGACGCTGAAGGTGGTGCTGCCGAAGCTGGAGCCGGAGTTCCGCCCGCTGGAAGGCTCGGCCCGCGAGCGCATGCCCAAGTCACACACCGCGGAACAGCCCGGCGACTAAGCGCCGCCGGTTCGAACGGAAATCTCAAGCAAACATTCTGGAAAAAGTATCAGGCCTTCGGCTCGGGCTTGCGCCGCACGACGCGCGCGGTCTGGCGCACCGGCAGAGAAGCGGAACGCGGCGGGGTAACCTGCACGTGCGACTTGTTGTCGATGGCCACGAAGGAGAGTTCGCGGGCGGCCAGCAGCGCCTTGACGGCGTCGTTGACCTTGGAGCGGGGGACCAGGTGTCCGAAGAAATCGGCAACCTCGCTCGGCTCGGCGGCGACCACGCAGTCGAGATATTTCGAGACGAGCGCCGAGAGCGCCTCGGGCATCGACACCTGCACGCCCTCGCGCACGGCCTCAGGCGCCCAGCGATAGAGCACGTCCCAGAAAGCTCCCTCGTCCTGGTTGTAGTCAACGCGGGTAATGCGCAGGCGCGCCCATAGTTCGCCGAGCGAGCGGTCGAGCGCGGAGTCGGAAGACGTGCCGCCGAGAATCTCGCGCAGCTTGGCCTTGCTGACGGGACCGTGCTTGCGGATGAGTTCGTGGACGTCCTGCGCCATCGGCGAGTATCCCGTGCGGCCGGTGGAGGTCGGCATATGGCGCGGGTCGCGGTCGCCCACCAGTCCGTAGAAATAGGGAAACACGCTGGCGGAAACGAGAAAAATGTTGTCGCCAAACAAACGTGCCTCGAAGGCGGCCTTTTGGCGCAGCAGGCGGACCATGAGGTCGATGGCCTGCTGGGCGCGCGGGTCGGTGAAGGCGCGCTGCGCCGTGGGCAGGCGGTCTTCAGACCCGACAAAGGCACCGATAAACGTGGGCACGAGCACCGGCTGGCGCTCGGGGTACATCAGGCAGAAGCCTACGCTGTCGATAAACGCATGGGCCTCTTCGATGGTTTGGAGGGGCTGTCCCGTCAGGCGCCATTTCTCGCGCCGAAGCTGCTGGAGATCTAATTCACTCATGCTGAAACTTGGTCCTTCTCTGTGGCCGGGGTTTCACCTCAGCGGGCGCAAAAAAACGAAACTTGCCAGGAGCCCCGGGCTCGTCCTGGCCTGGCCGCAACCGCATAGGGCTAGAGGCGTTTGAACGCGCGCTTGATGTCCTTGACCGAGTAGCGTAACACGACGGGCCTCCCGTGCGGGCAGCTCATGGGGAATTCTGTTCGCGCCAGCTCCTGAATGAGCCAGCGCATCTTGTCGAGGGCCAGCGGCGTGTTCACCTTGATTGCGCCGTGGCAGGCGACGCCGGCGGCGATGCGCTGGCGCAGGATGTCGAGATTGAGCGCCTGCTTTTCCTGCTGCAAACGCTCGAGCAGTTCGTGGAGCATTCGTTCGACGTCGGCAGCCGGGACGGCGGCGGGCGCGCTCTTGACGGCGATGGTGCGCACGCCGAAGGGCTCGGCCTCGAAGCCGTTGCGGTCCAGCTCGGCGGCGATCTCGGCAAAGATGGCCTGCTGCGCCGGAGTCAACTCAAGAATAAGCGGCAGCAGCAGCCGCTGACGGTGGACGCTGTCGCCCGCGCGCTGACGGAGCGCCTGTTCGAAGAGCACGCGCTCGTGGGCGACGTGCTGGTCGATGATCCAGAGGCTGTCGCCGGTGGTGGCGATGATGAAGGAGTCCTGCACTTGCGCCACCGGTTCCAGGGCGGCGAGTTCCTCGCTGCTGGGCACGTCGGGGGCGCCGGCATCGGGCTCCGGAAGCGGCGGGGGAACAACCGGCTCTCCCGGGATGTGGCCGCCGAATCCCTGCGGGTGAAGGCTGGACCCGAGCACCGCCGGCAGATCGATGGGCGCGCCGGTAAAGGCGAACCGCTGCGGTTGCGCCAGGGGTTCCTGCGCATGCAGAGCGAAGTCTTCGTCCGCCTGCGTGATGCCCAGCGGATCGATGGCCCCGGCTGGGCGGGCACCCTCGGCATCGGTGGTTTCAAAATCGCTGGGCGGAATCGGCACACTCGGAGTCAGCGCGGGCGAAGCGTCGGCCCGGGCCAGGAGTTCACGGGTGAACTGCGGCACGGGGCGGGCCTTCATCAGGGCGGCGCGGATGGAGTCGCGCACGAAGTCGTGCACCAGCGTCTGCTGGCGGAAACGTACCTCGGTCTTCGATGGATGGACATTGACATCCACCTCGCCGAAGGGCATTTCGATAAACAGCAGCACCACCGGATAGACCGTCGGCGGTATCAGGTTGCGGTAGGCCTCGGTGAGCGCATGCTGCACCAGGCGGTCGCGGATGAGGCGGCCGTTGACGAAGATGAAGATGGAGTTGCGGTTGAGCTTCTGAATCTCGGGCTTGGAGACGAAGCCATGCAGGCGCATCTCGCCGACCGCGGGCGGGTCCTGCTCGGCGGTATCTTCAGCCCCTTGTTCGGCAGCGGGCGGCTGCGCGGCGCGCCGCCACGCCGACTGGGGGAGACCGGTGCGCGTAAGGTCCAGCTGGGCCACCACGGGCAGCAGTTCGTTAAGCACTTCGCGACCGAAGATCTGGTAGATGCGGTCGCGCTTTTCGGCGACGGGCGCGGCAATGAGGATGGCGTTGGAAGCCGAGTGCAGTTCGAAATGCTTATCCGGATGTGCGAGGGCGTATTGGGTGACCAGCGAGGCGATGTGCGAGAGTTCGGTGGCCTCGGACTTTAGAAATTTCTTGCGCGCCGGGGTGTTGAAGAAAAGGTCGCGGACGGCGATGGAGGTGCCGACGGGCAAACCGGCTTCCTCGACCTTCAAGATGCGTCCGCCGGCAATTTCCACGATGGAGCCGCTCGGCTCCTCGGCGGCGCGCGTCTCCAGGCGCAGGCGCGAGACGGCGGCGATGGAGGGCATGGCCTCTCCGCGGAAGCCGAGCGTGGCGATGGAGAGCAGGTCGTCGGCGCTGCGCAGCTTGGAGGTGGCGTGGCGCTCAAAGGCCAGCAAGGCGTCGTCGCGCAGCATGCCGCAGCCGTCGTCGACGATGTGGATGAGGCGGCGTCCGCCGCCTTCGACGCTGATGCGGATGCGGCGGGCCCCGGCGTCGAGCGAATTTTCCAATAGCTCTTTGACGACCGAGGCTGGACGCTCGACCACCTCGCCGGCGGCGATCTGGTTGGCGACGTGCTCGGAAAGAACGTGAATTTTGCCCATTAAAGCCAGTTTCCCCGCAGCCGGCACCCCCGGTCAAGCACAGCCAGGCCAAAGCCGCCGTCAGCGCAGCTTGAGCGTGGTCAAGGCGAACAGGGCGAAGATCAGCGCGGCGATCCAGAAGCGCACGATCACCTGCGATTCCTTCCATCCCAGCAGTTCGAAGTGATGGTGAATGGGCGCCATCTTGAAGATGCGCTTCTTGCGCAGCTTGTAGGAGCCAACCTGCAGGATCACCGAGAGCGCCTCGATGACAAAGACTCCACCGATGAAGGGCAGCAGGAGTTCCTGCTTGATGATGACGGCGACGATGCCGATGGCGCCGCCGAGGGCGAGCGAACCGACGTCGCCCATGAATACTTCAGCCGGGTGCGCGTTGTACCAGAGGAAGCCGATACTGGCGCCCACCATGGCGCCGCAAAAGACCGTCAACTCTCCGACCTGCGGCATGCGCTGCAATTCAAGGTAATCGGCAAAGACAGAGTGGCCGCTGACGTAGGTCAGCACGGTGAGCGCGCCGGCGGCAATGATGGTGCAGCCGATGGCAAGGCCATCGAGCCCGTCGGTGAGGTTGACGGCATTGCTGGAGCCGACCAGCACGATTACGACAAAGAAGACAAAGGGCAGCACCCCGAGCACCCACAGGAAAGGATCGTGGGTAAGCGAGTTGACTACCAGGTCCGGACGAAGCCGCTTGGCGAAGGGCACGAGCAGCTTGGTCGAATACTGGCCATGGGCGCGCAGCGCGATGAGGACGAAGGCGACGATCACGCTGACGAGGACCTGCAGGCCGAGCTTGGTGCGTCCCGTAAGGCCGAGGTTGCGCCGGTTAATCACTTTCAGATAATCGTCGGCAAAGCCGATGGCGCCGAAGGCGAGCATGGAAAGCAAGGCGATCCAGACGAACTTGTTGCTGAGGTCGGCCCAGAGCAGCGTGGGAATGACGATGCTGACGGCAATCAGCACGCCGCCCATGGTGGGGGTGCCGGCCTTCTTCTTATGGCCCTGCGGGCCTTCGTCGCGGATGTACTGGCCGATCTGGAATTCGCGAAGCATGCGCACGACGTAAGGACCGACGATGAGGCCGGTAAAGAGCGCCGTGAGGCTGGCAAAGGCCGTGCGAAACGTCAGGTAACGGAAGATGCGAAAAGGGCTGAAGTACTGGAACAGATGTCCGTATAGCAACCAATAAAGCAAGTGAGTGGTTATCCCTTCGTAAGCTAACAGCCCTGCAACGTTCCTGGGATCGGCCGCAACGGACTTGACCTAGTGTGACACGGACTGCCCGGCGCGCGCACGCCATAACTCGAGGGCACGCTCGAGGTGAACGCCCCGCGAGGCCTTCAGCAGGACAGCGTCGCCCGGCCGCACCTCGCGCAGGAGCCACTCCCCGGCCTGCTCGGGCGACTCGAAAAACTCGGTGCGCGCCTTGGGCTTTTCCTGGCGGACACCGGCAACCAGCCAGCGGGCCTCGCCGCGCACGCCGACGACCACGTCGATTGCGTGCTGCGCCATGTGACCGCCCGAGCGCCGATGCAGGTCCTCGGCCGCGTGGCCGAGTTCGAGCATTTCACCGGCAACCACGATGCGGCGGCCACCCGGACCCGGCGCGATGGCCGCGAGCGCGTCCACCATACTGTCCAGGGCCTTCGGATTCGAATTGTAACAATCGTTGATGACGGTTGCGCCGCCAATCTGCAAAACCTCGCCGCGTTTGTCGACCGGGACCGTGCGGGCCAGCTCGGCAGCAGCGGCGACCAGGACAATGCCGAAGCAACGGGCGACCGCCACGGCGGCCAGGGCGTTGTAAATGCTGTGGACGCCGATAAGCGGCAGCGTAGCCGGCACGCGCTCATCGCCCGCGGCGATGGCGAACTCGCTGCCGGCAACGCCGCGCAGGACGACGGCGTCGGCACGGACATCGGCCGGACGCTGGAGTGCGTAGGTAACGACGCGTCCGGCGAAGTCGCGGCCGAACTCTGACACGTATTCGTCGTCGGCGTTGAGCACGGCGGTGCCGTCGGGAGGCAACGACTCGACCAGCTCTTTCTTGGCCTGGGCGATCTCAGCAAGTGAAGCGAAGAACCCGAGATGCACGGGCGCAACGTTGGTGACCACCCCGACATTGGGCCGGGCCAGCCTTGCCAGCGCCGTGATCTCGCCGCGATGCGACATGCCGAGTTCCAGCACGGCGAGGTCATGCTCGGGCTCGAGACGCAACAGTTGCAGAGGCAGGCCGAAGTGATTATTGAAGTTGCCTTCCGACTTGAGCAGACAAAAGCGCGTGGCCAGGACGGCAGCGATGAGTTCCTTGGTGGTCGTCTTGCCGGCCGATCCGGTGATGGCGATGACGGGCTTGCCCCATTCGCGACGGACGGCGGCGGCCAGTTGCTGCAAGGCCTCCAGCGGGTCGTTGACGGCGAGCAGCCGGGAGCGGTCGCTGAAGCGGTGCAGTTCGCCGCGGCTGACCACGGCGGCAGCAGCGCCGTTGCCGAGAGCCTGCTCCACAAAGTCGTGGCCATCGAGGCGCTCGCCGCGCACGGCGAAGAAGATCTCATCCGGCTGAATGGAACGGGAGTCGATGGAATAGCCGGAGGCAAGAACATTGGAGGGACCAGAGGTGCCGGCCCCGATCAGGGCGGCAACGCGCTCAACTTTCAACTTCAACGGGAAACTCCGGAACTCGATGACTCGCCGTAGCCGATGGCGCGGAGGGCGGCGCGGGCTTCTGCTACGTCGTCAAAGGGCACCGATCCGGCGCGCGAGGTCTGCATTTTCTCGTGTCCCTTGCCCGCGATCAGAACGATGTCGCCGGCCCGCGCTTCATCGACCGCTTGCGCGATGGCCTTGCGGCGGTCGGGTTGCAGCAGGTACTTCGCGCCGCTGCGCTGCAGGCCCGGCAGCACGTCGTTGATGATCATAATGGGATCTTCGCTGCGCGGATTGTCGCTGGTGAGCACAACCAGATCGCTGCCGCGTCCCGCGGCCTCGCCCATCAGCGGGCGCTTGCTGCGGTCGCGGTCGCCACCGCAGCCGAAGACGGTAATCACGCGCCCCTTGGTACGCACGGCAAATTCGCGGGCCAGCGCAGTCAGGTTGCGCAGCGCATCGTCGGTGTGGGCGTAATCGACCACGACGGTGAAATTCTGCCCTTCGTCCACTTTCTCAAAGCGGCCGGGGACAGCCTGCAGAGCGGCGACTCCCTCGGCGATGGCGGCGGCTGAACAGCCGCGCGCATAGGCGGCGGCCGAGGCGGCGAGGATGTTCTCGATGTTGACGCGACCGATCAGCGGCGAAAACAGCGGAATCCTGCCGTCGGGCGTAACGAGGTCGAAACGGGTGCCGCTGGGCGCAATTGAAACTTTTTCGGCGAAGAAATCGGCACGTTTGGCTTGGGCGGCGGCGGCGTGGCCGTGCGACGGTGCAGCGCCTTCTTCCGCAGCGTAGGTGTACACCTGCGAGTGCGTGCGGCAGAACTGCGCCAGTTCGCGCCCGTATGGGTCGCCGGCGTTCAGCACGGCAAAGGCCGGAGGCTCGGCGCCGCAGCCTTCAAACAGAACGCGCTTGGCGGCGAAGTAAGTTTCCGGATCGCCGTGATAGTCGAGATGATCGCGCGTGAGATTGGTGAAAACCGCAACCTGAAAGGGCAGTCCGTAGACGCGCTCCTGTGCGAGTGCGTGGGAGGAGACCTCCATGACCGCTTCGGTGGCGTTGGCCCGGATCGCTTCGGCCAGCACCTGTTGCAGCTCCAGCGCCTCGGGCGTGGTGTGCGGCGCGGGGATGGCGCGTCCGGCGATGCGGTATTCGATGGTTCCCAGCAGCGCGCTCTTGCGGCAGGCAGCGGTGAAGATGGACTCGACGAGATAGGCCGTGGTGGTCTTGCCGTTGGTGCCGGTGATGCCGGTGAGCGAAAGCTTCTCGGCAGGGCGATGATAGAAGTTGGCGCTGATACGGGCGAGCGCACGCCGGCCGTGTGGCACCACGATCCACGCCACACCGGGCCGGACCTGCTCGCCGGGTGCGTCGGTGACGATGGCGACCGCGCCCGCCTGAACCGCGGCATCGATGTAGCGATTGCCGTCGGTGCTGCCGCCCTTCATGGCCACGAAGAGATCGCCGCGGCGCACGCGGCGCGAGTCGTAGGCGACCCCGGTCACCTGCGCTTCGCCACTGCGGGCCAGCAGTTCAACCCCGTCGAGAATGTGCTCCATCGTCATTGGCCAAATTATAGAACTGCGCGCAAGCGTATCGCCGAACAATCGTTCGCCCGAAGGTGAGGTTTCTGCCCCGCCCCACGCGTTGTGACCTTGCCCCGGGGTCCATCGCGCTAACGCGCGAAACGGACCACGACCTTGCTGCCGGCAGCCAGGCGTGTGCCGGGCGCAGGCGTCTGCTCGCGCGCAACGCCCCGGCCCTGCGCTTCGAGCACGATGCGCGCCTCCTGCGCCAGCTGCACGGCGGCACGCAATGACTTCCCTGCAAACGCTGGAACCACCGCGCCATCCACATTGACTACCACACCCGAAGACGGCACGGGCGGGCCTGTAGGCGCGCTCGCCACTGCAGTCTTTGCCGCTGGAGCCTCGGGCAGCAGGCCGACCGAGGCGGCGGCCATTCTCTGCGGAGCCGCCGGAATCGCGGCAGGCGGCGCAGCCTTGGCCGATTGCACGTTCTTTGACGGAGCGGGCCGCTCCGGCTCGGGCGTAGCCTGCATGGCTTCGACCGGCAGCGCATCGCCCAGATGATCCGCAGTGGCTTCTTCGAGGTCCTGGTCCTTGAGCATGGCAAGCAGCAGCTTGCGCGTTTCCTTCTTGAACTCGACATCGTGCGGCACGTGCATGTATTCCAGCACCTGCTGTGTTACGCGCTGAAAGACCGGAGCAGAAATCTGGCCGCCCTGGTGGAGTCCCTGCGCGGAGTCGAGGATGACGGCAACAGTGATCGCAGGCTTGTTGACCGGCGCGAAGCCGACGAACGAGGCGACGTACTTGCTGCCGTAGCGGCCCGTCTTGGGATCGACCTTCTGCGCCGTTCCGGTCTTGCCCGCCGAACTGTAGCCGTCCAGCAGCGCCTTCCGTCCGGTGCCGAACAGTACCACGCCTTCCATCATCTTGCGCATCTCGGCGGCGGTCAGCGGCGAGATGACGTGGCGCTGCTCGGCGGGGCGGAAGGTAATCGTCTGCACGCCCGCGCGCGGTGCGGCTACCCCGGCAACGATGCGCGGCGCGCTCCAGACGCCGTCGTTGGCGATGGCGCTCACGCCGGAGGCCGCCTGCACGGCCGTGATACCGATTTCCTGACCCATGGAGATGGCGCCGATCGAGGTCTTGGACCAGTTGCGCACCGGCCTGACCATGCCGCGCGTTTCGCCCGGCAACTCGATGCCGGTGGGCGCACCGTAGCCGAATGCGCGGATGTACTTGTAGAGACGCTCTTCGCCGAGGCGCATGCCGATCTTGATGGCGCCGACATTGCTCGACTGCGCGATGACGTCGCTGACCGTGAGTACGCCCATGCGATGCGCGTCGCGCATCTTGGCGCCGCCGACGACGATGAACCCCTGCGAAACGTCGTAGCGGTCTTCCGGCTTGGTGACTTTTTCTTCCAGCGCGGCCGAGACGGTGACGGTCTTGAACATCGAGCCGGGCTCGTAGAGATCGCTGATGGCGCGGTTGCGCAACCGCTGCGGCGAGACGCGCTCGAAGGTGTTGGGATTAAAGGTAGGCCGGCTGGCCATGGCCAGGATTTCGCCCGTGCGGGGATTCTGCACGATGATGGTCGCCGCCTCGGCGTGCGTCTCTTCCATGGCGCGGTCAAGCTCGCGCTCGGTGATGTACTGGATGTTCTGGTCGAGGGTGAGGACGATGTTCTCGCCCGCCTCGGGCTGGCGCTGCACGCCGCCGAGGCGCTTGCCGCGCGCGTCCATCTCCATCTGCATGCGGCCGGGCACGCCGCGGAGCCGCTCGTCGAAGTTGAGCTCGATGCCGCCGAGGCCTTCATCGTCGAGTCCGACGTAGCCGAGCACCTGCGCGGCCAGATCGCCCTTCGGGTAATAGCGCTTCGGCTCCTTCTGGAAGTAGACACCCTTCAGCTTCATCTCGCGCAGGCGGGAGCTCACCTCGGTCGGCACCTTGCGCGCCAGCCAGATGAAGCTCTTGCCGGAGTCGAGCTTCTGCTGAATGTCGGAGGCCTTGAGGTTGAGGATGGGCGCCAGCAGCGAGGCCGCCGTTGCGTGGTCCGGCACTTCCGACGGCACGGAGAACACGGAGTCGACCTGCACCGACATAGCCAACTCCTGCCCGTTGCGGTCGTAGACGACACCGCGCGGCGGAGTGATGTCATAGCTGCGAAGTTGCTGGCGTTGGGCGCGTCCGACCCACTCGCGGTAGCGCACAACCTGCAGCGAGGTCAGGCGACAGCCGATGGCGATCACCCACAGCAGAAGCAGCGCCGCGAGGATGCCGAGGCGCGTCTTCGGATTGTTGATCGACAGGCTGATGCCCATGGACTTCCTACCCAAGTGCGATCCCCATGGCCCAGAGGGCGTGATGCAGAAAAGCGGCCTCACCGCGCGGGCGCGGCGGGCCGCCGAACTTCAGATGACTACGACTCAACCGGGGGCCGATTCTGCGGCCCGGCACCGGTTACGGCACCACCGAAACCACGGAAATCGCTGTCGCCTGCGCCACTACCGGCCCGGAAGAATCCGCCGTGCGGCCGCCCCCGATCGTGATGAACTGGCCGGCGATGGGCGCCTTGAGGCCCATCTGCTGCGCCAGGCTGTCGATGCGGCCGGGCTCGCGCAACTGCGCTTCCTGCAACTGGAGCTGGCGATTGGCTTCGCGGATCTGTTCGCACTGCTGGCGCACGGTCTCGTTGAGGTAGCCGTACTGGATGGAGCTGTAGTGCTGCCAGCAGAAGCCGAGCAGCAGCAGGAAGAGCAGGGCCAGGGCGCCGCAGAACATATTCGTTTCGCGACGCCGCCGCGGATCGGCCACGCGCACCAGGCGCGAGTTGTCGATCGGCTTCGGCAGGTAGATTTCGGGAGTAACGCCGTACCCCCGCCGTACATTCGTAATCGTGATGGCCATGACCGCTGCTCCGCTGCTTGCCTTCGGCTTTGTTGCCCGCGTCCTATTCGCTTGTCATCAAAACTTCTTAACTTCAAAACTTCATTTACTTATCCACACGATCCACAGCTATTTCCACAGGGTCGGTGATTAAATCCGCTCCGCGGCGCGAAACTTCGCGCTGCGGGACCGCGGATTCCTTGCGGTCTCGTCGTCCGAGGCCGTCAGCGGCTTTTTCGTCAGCAGCCGCCAAATGCCCTGCCGCGCGCCCTCGCGCAGCGACTCTTTCACCATGCGGTCTTCCAGCGAGTGAAAGCTGATGACCACCAGCCGTCCTCCGGGCCGCAGTACACCGGGTGCCGCATCGAGCAGGGACTGCAGGTCGTCCAGCTCGCGATTTACAAAGATACGGATCGCTTGAAAGGCTAAGGTGCACGGGTTGATTCGCCGGTCTTGAGGTAAAATCGGCCGGGCTGCAGCCGTTACGACCTGCGCAAGATGCGCCGTGCTTCGTATTGGCCTCGCCCGGCAGATTGCTCTGGCGATTCTCCGCGACCTCCTTTCATTTCCGTATTCGTAAATCACATCGGCGAGCTTGCGCTCATCGAGGTGATTCACCACTTGTTCGGCCGACTCCCCCTGCGTTGAGTCCATTCTCATGTCGAGGGGTCCGTCGGCCTGAAAGCTAAAACCTCGCGCCGCGTCTTCCAACTGGAGTGAACTCACTCCGAGGTCGGCCAGCAGAGCATCGGCGCCGCCGGCCGGCACGTGCTGTGCAATGTCGGCAAACGAAGCATGCACCAGCGATACCTGCGGCCAGTTGGCCACCAGTTCCGCCGGGGGCTCGGTGAGCCGCTGCCGCGCGAGTGCCAGCGCCTGGGGATCCTTATCGAAGCCAATCAAACGACCCGCTCGGCCGAGGCGTTTTGCCGCTGCGAAACTGTGCCCGCCGAGTCCAAGCGTTGCGTCGATAAGAGTCTTGCCGGGCGCCAGGCCCAGAAACTCGATCGCTGTTTCCAAAAGAACCGATATATGGCCAGGCGTCGTGCCTGCGCCAAGCCCGGACCCCTGGGGACCCGGTTCCGGAATGTACGGCTTCCCCACTAACGATCCGGTCTGCAAATGACTGTCGCATCGGCGGAGGTGTAGGGCTCATCCTCGATCAGTCGAGCGAGAGCTTCGCTATTGGTCACTTCCATGCACTCTTGCAATCCGACGACATCAACGTCTTCATGCAGGTTTGCCTTGATGCGGATACGGCTGGGAAGCAGGAGGCGGCCCTGGCCGTCCATCTCCACTTCCTGACCGTAGTAACTGGTAATCCGAAACCAGCGGATGCGGGATTCTTCATTCTGGTCGAGGCGCTTTACGTGCTCCTCAAGCCGCTCCCACTCCGCGATCGGATAAATCTTGGCCGACTTACCATCCAGAGAAGTGATGTAGTACTTGTTCTCCGGAAAATCCTCGTCGAGCTGGTGCTTGAACCTCGCGGGGACCTTGAGACGGCCCTTCTCGTCGACTTTTGCCGTATAGGTTCCGCGAAATCCCATTGCTATTGACCAAATCCCGGATCAGCACTATGCTGTCCGTGTTTCTGCGTTGTGATCGAAGGAGGAGATGCCCAGTGAGCTACCGAGACCTGCTATCAGTTACCGCCGAGGCTCAGAGGCACTGGATTAACCTTCCCCTTGGTCCACTATGAACCACTTTATTCCACGTTAAGATGTCTGACGCCAGAAAAAACTCTTCTCACTACATCCGCACACTCCCATTTTGGAACTCCACCACTAATTGAACTATTTTCGCTAAACCACACTACCTGCAGTGTTTATTTTATTGGTTCCTTTAACCGTTTTCTGCTTGACTCCGCAAGATCGGGGTTCGGACAGCAGCGGCAGGGAGAAATCCGTCGCAAATGGCAAAAAAATGCGCGCAGAACCGCAAAGGACACTGACCGGCTGTGGAAAAGTCAGAATCTGCGGCGAACCGAGACCTGAGCTGACGTCCGAGTGGTCAAAAGTGGAGGGCGCAGCATGAAGCGAGGCAGCAGATGGCTGGCGGCGGGATTTGGGGTCGATTCTCGGCTGCTTGGGCCGCAGTTGAAACTGGAGATAGCCCTCTGCCGTCCGGTTCCGGCACGGAAGAAGATTGGGCCGTGCGCCGGGCGAACTCGCGCGCTGGCTGAGAATCTTAGGCGCGGGAGAAAATCGGCGACCGATCACGGGACAAGTGGAACGAAGTGGGAAGTGGCAACAGAATCAGCGGCTATTCCAGGTTCTTCCGGTGAACCTCGCGTAACAGGCGTTCCAGTTCGGCGCTGACCCGCACCGGATAGGTCGCCGGCTGGCGTAGCTCACGCACTAGGGGCGGGACGCGCGGCGTCAGCGCGCGGGTGCGATCGCGGAGAGAAGAAAGAAGCGGCGCGGCCGCGAGGCGCAGGCCACCGCGCATGACGGGCTGCAGCAAGCACTCAGCTTCCGGATAGGCCTCCGCTTCGTGGCCCAACACATCGTAGTCGTACTGCGGCGCGTTCTCGCCGGCGCTGTGCCGGAAGATCTGTTTGGCTCCCGGATAGGTGTATTTATCACTGCTGAACTTCGCGGTGTAGCGCGGTACGCCGCGCAGCGCGCCGGAGTCGGCGCTCACTTCAACGAGTTTGTAGACGCCGCCGAGGGCGGGCGCGTCCTTGGCGGTGACGAGCGCGGTGCCGACGGCGAAGAAGTCGACCGGCGTCTGTTGCGAGAGCAGGCGCGCGATGGCGAATTCGTCGAGGTCGCCGCTCAGGTATATCTTCGTGTCGCGCAGTCCGGCGCCGTCGAGGCGGGCGCGCACCTGGCGCGCGAGTTCGGCGAGGTTGCCGCTGTCGAGCCGCACGCCCTGCGGGCGCAGGCCGAGGCCGATGATCTTGTCGATGGCGCGCAGGGTGTCGTAGGTGTCGACGAGCAGGATGACGTTGTCGGGAAACAGGCGCGCGAATTCGCGGAAGGCAGTCTCTTCATCCGGCTGCGCCATGATGAAGGAGTGGGCGACGGTGCCGTAGGTAGGGACTCCGAAGCGGAGTCCGGCCTCGACGTTAGAGGTGCCGACGCAGCCGCCGATGTAGGCGGCGCGGGCGGCCAGCAATCCGGCTTCGGGTCCGTGGGCGCGGCGCGAGCCAAAGTCGACGACGGCGCGTCCCTGCGCGGCGTCGACCAGACGCGCGGCCTTGGTGGCAATGCTGGTCTGAAAGGTGATGGTCGACAACAGGTAGGTCTCGACCAGTTGCGCCTCGATGATGGGCGCGGTGACGCGCAGCAGCGGCTCGCCGGCAAAAACGGGCGTGCCTTCGGGCACGGCCCAGACTTCCCCGTGAAAGCGCAATTGGCGCAGGTAGTCGAAGAAGCCTTGCTCGACGCGGGAGAACATCGGGTGGCGGCGCAGGTAGTCGATCTCTTCGTCGGTGAAGCGGAGGTTTTCGAGATAGTCGAGCGCCTGCTCGAGTCCGGCGGCTACTAGATAGCCGCGATTTTCCGGCAGCGTGCGCACGAACAGTTCGAAGGTGGCGGTGGCCGGCAGGTCCTGGTAGTAGGCCGCGGCCATGGTGAGTTCGTAGAGATCGGTGAGCAGCGCGGATTGCAGGAGAGGCTGGGGCACGGGGGTATTGTAAACAACCCGAGCGGCTCAAGGGGAAAGACAAAGGAAGCGGGCCTGGCTGACGAACACAGGAACCAGGCTCGCGGGCGCGGGGGACATATCAGGAAAAGCCCGCAGCATCGGCACCACGCCAACTACGGACCGCGGCCGGCCGCACGAGCTGCCTAGCCGCCGGGCTCGGGAACTTCTCCCCAATGGACGGCCACTTCCCTTGTCACCGGCGAAACACGTACCGTGGCATGCCCCGACAGAGCCTTCAATAACGACTCACCTATCGCTTCGCGCCGCCATCCGCGCAGCAGTGGGACCTGCGCGTCACTCCCGGATTTCACCAATTGACGGAGACCGGCGCGGTTGCCAAGCACCGCCGTGGAAATTGATTGCTCCTGAGCCAGGGAGCGCATGGAAAGCGAGAGGAAGTCGACCGTCGCTTCCAGTGAAGACGGAAATGGCTCTTCAAATTCGATCGAGTCAGCCTGGTTCCGCGCGCCCAGTTCCATGGCGCGAATGATCTCGGTTCCATATCTCTCAATTTGCCCTGAATTCAAGCCACGAACCCTGGCCAGATCCCGAACGGTTTTACACGGTCTGCGCGCCAGCTCAATCAGGACCGGGTCAGAGACGATTCTACGAGCGGGCAGGTTGAGTTCACGGGCCTTGAGTTCCCGCCACGCAGCCAGTTCCTGCACCACGTTCAGCCCGGCCTGGTACAGGGTGTTGACACTGCTGAGCCGCTTGTAACATTCGCGTTCATCGCGCAGCAGGAACTGCTCGACATTGGCGAGCGCTGCAAATTCTTCGTCCGCCCACGGCAAGCGCCCTTTGCGCTGCAATGCCTCGCTCAGAAATTCATAGAGGGGAAGCAAATGCCGGACGTCGTTGAGGGCGTACTCGACCTGCTCGGGGGTCAGGGGACGGCGCATCCAATCGGTGAACGTGTATCCCTTTTCGATCTGTACGCCGAGGACGGCCTTCAGAAGAGCCATCAAAGAAACCTGGTCGCCGTAACCTAGCAATGAGGCGGCGATCTGCGTGTCGAAAACCCGCGGCACGGCGCGGCCCAGCATACGCCACAGGATTTCCAGGTCGGTTCTTCCCGAATGAAGAACGGTCGTGGCATTCGGATCGAGCAGCACCCGCTGGAGCGGGACGAGGTCATCGACCGACAGCAGGTCGATCACGGCAACCTGCGTTCCGGCAGCGATCTGGATGGTGCACGGCGCCGGGTAATAACGCCCTTCGCTCATGAACTCGGTGTCGATCGCGACCGCTCTCGCGCCGTGGGCCCGCTCACAAAAGGTCTTAAGCTCTGCGTGGGTTTGGATTAGCATTCTGTCCCTAGTTTATGCTGCGGCATCCGTCGCTTGAAAGGCGAACCACGCTGGATGCCGTTGGCCGGGATGCACAGGCAAAGGAAGCTTCTTCCCGTTTTGGGATACAGATACCCCTCCCCCTACCCCCATGCCCTTTTGTTTTCATTGGGTTACGCACTGTCTATGGTCTAAATCAAACCGTTTAAAGGACTTATTGTCATAATCCTGAAAACACAGGAGTTGCACGCTGGCTGTGGCTGGGCCGATGCGACTGCCCGGCGGCTAATCCTGTTACATCTATTATGGCGCGTGAGGCAGGGTAAGTGAGACACGATTCGGAGAACTCGATCTGGTTTTGAATCAGTGCGTTCGCCCGGAGAGGACAGGGCGACGGTATTGACAGGGAGTGGCACCCGCAGGGTGGAAAGACCCGCCCTAGCCAAAATCGGGCTAGGACGGGGCACCCGGCAACCTGTTTGTCGAATGGAAAACCCAAAGGCCCACATCTGCTAACTGCGGCAGATGTGGGGCACCGTCGGGTGGAGAGACCTAGGCCACCCGCCGACGGTATTGACAGGGAGTGGTGCGAGCTGGCGTCCGATCCCACGCGCCAAAATCGGGCGCGAGGGTGGGGCGCCCGGCAACCTATTTGTCGAATAGAAAACCCAAAGACCCACATCTGCTAACTGCGGCAGATGTGGGGCACCGTCGGGTGGAGAGACCTGGGCCACCCGCCCAAAATAGGGCTAGGATGGGGCACCCGGCAACCTGTTTGTCGAATGGAAAACCCAAAGGCCCACATCTGCTAACTGCGGCAGATGTGGGGCACCGTCGGGTGGAGAGACCTGGGCCACCCGCCGTTTGTGACTCTTTACTCGCGCACGAGCAGACAGCAGATCCTTCGCTGCGCTCAGGATGACCCCTTGGAGGGGGGCCCGCCCTCGCGCCTGATTTTGGGGTGTGGGTGGGATGCGGCATCTGCGCGGCGCATACCTCGGCTGGATGACGAGGCGAACGTCAAAAGCCCCACCCAAGCCAAAAGCGGGCTTGAATGGGGCACCCGGCACCGGTTTACCGTCGGACTATTTGATCAGCTTCCACTCGCCATTCACCATGCGGACGAGGACGACGGAGCGGCTGTCGGCTCCGGCGTGGTCGGTCGGGGTCATGTTGAAGACGATGGAGGTGGTCGCCACTTCCCTGGAAGCCTCGATGGCGTCGCGCAGGGCCTGGCGGAATTCGACCGTGCCGGGCTTGGCCTTCTTCAAGGCCGCGGGAACGGCGCTCTCAAACAGCAGGAAGGCGTCGAAGGCCGTGGAGATCATCTGGTTGTAGGTGCCCGGGCCGTACATGGCCTCGTAAGCCTTCTTGGTGCGGAGCGAGGGCTTCTTCAGCGGGTTGGAGTCGGGCAACTGTTCGGCGACCACGGCCGGTCCGGCGGAGGCGATGGCGCCTTCGCCATTCTTGCCGATCAGTCGCAGAAACTCCGTGGTAACCACCGCCGGCAGATGGTAGATCTGGCCCTTGTATCCGCGCTCAATCAGCGCCAACTGCGGCAGGGCGGCAGGGGTTCCAGAGGCACCAATGACGACGGCATCGGGTTTGGCCGCCGTAACCTTGAGCACCTGCCCCATCACGCTGCTGTCGTTGCGCGCGTAACGTTCATTGGCCACCAGCTTCAAGCCGGTACGTTCGAACTGCGGAACGGCGCCGGCATAGACGGTGTCGCCCAACGCATCGCTGAACCCGATGTAGGCGACCGTTTTGCCGCCATGCGCCTTGATATGGTCGGAGACGGTGGCCATCACGACCGGGAACGGCTGGGCCACCTGGAACGACCAGGGGCTGACACCGCTGAGCGGCGCAAAGTTGATCTGCGGCGTTTTCGTCTCGGTGGCAATCTGGGCAACGGCCATACCGGTGGGAGTGCTGGAGGCGCCGATGATGATGTCAACGTGGTCCTCGCTCACCAGGCGGCGGGCGTTCTTGACCGCGTTACTCGGATCGCTCATGTCGTCGTAAATGATGTAACGGACCTTCTGTCCGGCGATGGTTGTCGGGCAGACGGGGACGACCGACTTGCTCGGGCCGCCGACGGCCGCGTTCGGGCCAGTGGCGCCTACGATCACGCCAACGGTGATTTCTGCGCTTGCACAAAGGCAAACAACGGAACACAACAACAGCAGGATAAGTATGTTTCGCAAGGAACCTCTCCACGGCAAAGTGGCGGAAGCATACAGCGAAACGGCTTTACGGGCAATGGCAATCGCGGGGGCAAGCGGAGGCTGGCGGGTGGACCACCGCAATCCCAGGTTAGCGCCCAAAGGCGGGGCGCGGAACCTGGGGCACCCGGCAGATGTGGGGCACCTTGGCAATTAAGCGCGCAGACGACAAGAGAAGGACGCTCTACTTCTTTCTCCAGTGCTCGACGGCGCGGTTGAGGCGCGCGAGAGCTTCATCGAGGGTGCGGCGGGGGCAGCCGAGGTTCATGCGCATGAAGCCTGCGCCCTCGGGTCCGAATTCGTCGCCGCGGTTGAGCCATAGCCCGGCGTCGTGGAGCATGAAGTGTTCCAGCTGGTCGGCGTTGAGGCCAAGGCCGAGGCAGTCGAGCCAGGCCAGGTAGAGGCTGTCGGGGGGAGCCAC
>CAINCZ010000124.1 GCA_903847195.1 uncultured Acidobacteriota bacterium
CACGCAGAACGTGACGGGCGTGGCGCAGGCGGCGCGTTCGACGACGGAGGCAGCGGGCCAGACGCAGGCGTCGGCGAAATCGCTGGAGGCGATGGCCGCCGAGCTGCGCGAACTCGTCGGCCGCTTCCGCTACGAGGAAGGTGGCGGCAAGGCTCTCTCCGCATCGGTCGGCCGCGCCAGCGCCGCCTAGCCGGTTGCGGAAAAGCGCGGCCGCCCCTCTACTCACAAAGCAAACGCCGCATCGGTCTTCCGGTGCGGCGTTTTTCGTTCGTCCCCTGATTCGCGCTACTGCTGCTGCGGTCTCCGCCCGGGTCCACCCGGCATCCGCGGTATGCGCTGCTGTTGCAGCTGCTTCCATTGCTCGGCGGAGAGCACGCGGCGCATGTCGAGCAGCATCATCGAATTCAACTTCTCCAGACTCGCCCTCGCCTGCGCAATCTTCTCAATCTGGCTGGTGATCTGCCCTTCGTTCAACCGGTTCATCGCGATCATCGGCTCCAGTGCCGACTCCAGCCCGCTCAGTGAGTTGCGCAATTCCATCAGCTTGGCGCGATGCTCCTGAAAGGCCTTCTCCATCTGCTGCCCCTGCGCCTCGGTCAGGCCCAGCTGTTGCGCCACCATGGGATTCGTCCACCACTTCCCCAATCCCGGACCCGGACCGATGCCACCCGGACCGCGCATCATACCCGGGTGCATGCCTGCCCGCGGCGGCACCGGTGCTGGGCAATCACCCGAAGCCTGTGCCAGCGCTCCGGCCGTCAGCATTGCCACGACCGTCAGAACTTTCCAGTACTTCATCATTCTCTTCACTCCATTTTGCGCGACGGCGCGCCTACTGTTCCTGCTCGCTCGTCAACGCCGCCGCCAGCAGCGCCGGCGGCGCATCGCGATTCAAGTCACTTTCCACCTGCTCCAGCAAAGCCTCGTCCGATAACGAATCGCCGGTCGCCGGCCTCAGCTTCGGCGTCTGCGAGAAGAGCAGAACCGCCACCAGCAGCAGCACGGTCAGAGCCGTCGAAGCGTAGCGCAGCCACATCGTCCGCATGCTTCCGGCCGCGCGCGCGCGAATCGTCGCCCGCTGCCGCGCCCAGAAGATCTCGTCGCGCTCGGCTTCCGCCCTCATGCTGCCCGCCGCCTGTTCCACCCCACTCTGCCAGCGTGCGGCTTCGTCGCGGCATCGGGAGCACTCCGCCAGGTGCCGCTTCGTGCCCGGCCCGGCGTTGCCGCTCACCAGCTCCGCCCAGCCGGTTGCATCCAGATGTTTCTCGTTCATCTCGCTCACTCGCCCACCTCCCGGCGTACCGCACTCACCGCCCGGAACAGGTGCGTCTTGACTGTCCCCATCCGCAAGCCCATAACCCCGGCAATCTCTTCCATCTCCATCTCTTCTACGAAGCGCAGGATAAAGATCGCCTTCTGTTGCATCGACAGCGATTTCACCGCCGCCCAAACCTTGTGCAGCCGCTCGCGCGCCAGCAACGCCCGCTCCACCGAGGGCTGCGGATGCACCGGCTCCGGCAGCTCCGCATCCTCACGCTGATCCGCAAACAGCCCGCGCCAGAACTGCAACTTGCGATTGCGCGCATGGTCGCGCGCCAGGTTGACGGCGATCCGCAGCAGCCACGTCCGCGGGCTGCAATCGCCGCGAAACCGCTCCCGGCTCTGGTACGCCTTCAGGAAGCAGTCCTGCGTCAGCGTGTCGGCCGCATCCGGATCGCGCACCAGCGACAGCAGCACGCGGTAGACCCTCCGTTGCTCGTCGCGCATGAGCGCCTCGAAGTCGTCGAAGCCGGCTGCCTCCCGTTGTCCTGCCAGGGCCGCTCGCGCCTCCGTCATTGCTGCCGCCTGCTCCATCGCTCAACCATCGCCTGCCGTTTGCCGCAGCCTCCGGCCCGCATCAGCGTGCTTCGACCTGCCTTCTCTAGTGTTACAGACGGATTAGCGCGCTCCTGGTTTACACCGGTCGCCATTATTCACCACCCAACAATTTTTTCTCGCCTTGTAAACCGCCCGCCCGCTTTTCCGTCTATGCAGACGAATACAGAATTCTGGCAACTTCCCGTTGCCCATCATTCCATAAGGAGCGGTACTCCATGAAGCACGCAATCCGCATTCTGCTCGTAGCAGTTCTCGTTCTGGTTTGCGCCTTTGCCATATTCGCGCAGGGCGGACCCGGTTTCGGCCCCGGTCCCGGACAGGGTCCTGGTCCCGGATGGCAGGGCCGTGGTCCGGGCTTCGGCCCCGGCATGGGTTTCGGTCGAGGTCTCAACCTGACGCCGGAACAGCAGAAAAAGGCCCAGGAGATCTTCCAGGCTACCGCCAAGCAGCAGCTTGAACTGAGCACCCAGCTCGCGGCACAGCGTAAGGCCCTCGCCACCACCAAGCCCGGCACGGACGCTGAAATCGACAAGCGGGCCGCTGACCGCGCCCAGTTGATGGCCAAGATGCAGGCCACCCGCGAGAAGGCTTTCGCCAACTTCTACAACAACGTGCTCACCGCCGAACAGCGCACCCAGCTCGATAAACAGCGCGAAGCCCGCAAGAATTTCGCCGGCGGTCCCGGCCGTCGCGGTCAGGGCTGCCCCGGCATGGGCCGTGGTCGCGGAATGGGTCGGGGTCAGGGTCGCGGAATGGGTCGCGGCGGTCCTGGCGGTCCCGGCATGGGATGGGGACCTCAAGGCTGGTAAGCTCTTCCTTCTCCAAACGACCGGCGCGGCCGGAGAACATCTGTTCACCC
>CAINCZ010000125.1 GCA_903847195.1 uncultured Acidobacteriota bacterium
ATCCAGGAGACCGGACTCGCCGATTTCCAGCGGCTGTTCCGGGTCAACGTGGAGGGAATGTTCCTCGTCACGAAGGCCGCCATGCCTGTCCTGCTGGCCTCGCACGGCTGCATCGTCAACATGGGGTCGGTGGCCGCGCTGGTCGGCGTGAAGCGCAGGTTTGCCTACTGCGCCACCAAGGGCGCCGTGGTGGCGCTGACGCGCCAGCTCGCGGTGGACTATCCGACTCAGATCCGGGTCAACTGCATCTGCCCCGGCACCGTGGACACGCCGTTCGTCGAGGGCTTCCTGGAGAAATATCACAAGCACGAAAAGGAAAAGGTGCGCCAGGAGCTGAACTTGCGTCAGCCCGTCGGGCGGCTTGGGAAGCCGGAGGAAATCGCCCATCTGGCGCTCTACTTGTGCTCCGGAGAAGCCGGATTCGTCAACGGATCCATCGTGAGTATCGACGGCGGATGGTCCGCTGCCTGAAGCGCTCGGCCCCTTCGCGCCTGCATTTTGGGTTATGATAGACGCGAGGGTGACCCTTTATGAACAGAAGACTGCTTTTTGTAGGCGCAATACTGCTTGCAGTGGCGTTGGTCGCGATGGCGGCCGATTCGATCACCGGCAAGTGGACGTATGAACAGCCAGGCCGCGGTGGTGGTGGTGGTGGCGGCGGCGCTGCTCCTACTCCCCGCATCGTAACGCTCGATCTGAAGGTGGCCGGCGCTGTGCTGACCGGCACGATCATCCAGCCCGCGGGCGGCGGCCGTGGCGGCGGCGGTGGCGGCGCGGCTCCGCCTGCTCCGACCCCGATCGAAATCAAGAACGGCAAAGTGAGCGGCGACAACTTCTCCTTCGACGTGGTTCGTACAACTCAGAACGGCGACGTGACCACGAAGTACGAAGGAACCGCATCCGGCGGCACATTGAACCTGAAGATTACGGCGCCCGGGCGGGGCGGCGGCGACCCTACGACTACCCCGGTAGTCGCGAAGAAGGCCAGCTAGTTTTCAAGACTCCGGCTGTTGTCCGGAGTGAGCATCTGAGCGGTCTTCGCCGCACATCTGCGCGCGAAGGCCGCTTTTTTTGTTTCTTGTGGGTCCGCTCCCGGTTCCATTCGCGGATGAACCGGTAGTAGCCATAGGGCAACAGTAGCGTTAACCGTTGTGTTTCGCTAGCGCAGGGTAACGCTAACGGAACGCTCTACGGAAACGCTAGCCGAAACACGCCTCGACTCAGCGCGGCGCCGGAATGGTCGCCAGATAATTGCCGTAGCCGACGATGACGGTTGAGCCCACCAGCGTCGCCAGGCTGAGGGTCACCAGACGGATGGTCCGGCGGCTGGCCCCCCGCCACTCGTGCAGACCGATGCCCCACAGCGTGCTGAAGATGATGATGCTCGCCATGTGCAATGTCCAACTGGAGAATTTGTAGGCGCCCATCTGGGTTTCACCCATGCTGTAGAAGAAGAACTGCATGTACCAGGTGGTCCCGGCAATCGCGCAGAAGATGTAGTTGCGCAGCATCGGCGCGCGCAACGGCTCCTGCTGGCGCACCCTCGACGTGAAGTACTGGTGGCCCGTCCGGTTGCGGATGTTGAGCACCAGGCACCACACGAAGTTGGTCGTGAACCCGCCCATCAGCACGACGATCAGCACCGGCAGCCCCTGCCACAAATCCGGTGTACCGTGTTTGATGGTGATCGCCTTGATGGGGTCTCCCGCTGCCAGGCCGTACGAGAAGCAGGCGCTCATGACGCCCGAGAAGGTCGCTACCATCAAGCCCTTCTTCAGGGAGAACTCCTTGATCACCGCACTCTTCTGCTCGGGGGACATCTCCCGTTCCTTGGACATGCCCGCGAAGCCGGCGAAAGCGATGCCGAGAAGGCACACCGCGATCCCAACCAGGATCACTTGGCCCGACTGAGTTCCCATCACCTTGCCAACGAAGTCCCCCGCGAAGATCGGCGGCATCAGCGTGCCGAAGGCGGCGCAGTAACCCAGCACCATGGCCATGCCGAGCGACATGCCGAGATAGCGCATGGTGAGACCGAAGGTCAGGCCGCCGAATCCCCACATCGCGCCGAAGAACACGCACCACGCGAGCGTGCTCGCGGGCGCCTCGCGCAATACCTGCCCCAGATCGGTGGTGAGCAGGGAGGCGAGAACCCACGGAGCGATGATCCAGCTAAAGAAGCCGCCCGCGAGCCAGAACGTTTCCCAGGCCCAGTGCTTGACGCCCCGGTAGGGAACATAGAAGCTGCCTGAGGCGAGACCGCCCAGCCAGTGGAAGCAAACGCCGAGAGGAGGATTAGGTGTCAATGGAGTATTGTAACCGGAATTTCAGTGGGGCGGATCACCGTCGCAGGCGACAAAAAGCGATCGCCTGCGCCACCCCGGGACCCCAGCAGCGGCGAATCTTCTCCGTGCGCGACGAATTGCCGCAGCCTCGTGGGGTGGGCTTTCAGCCCGCCGCCGGCTTTCGAGCCGGCGTTCCATCGGGCCGTTACGAGGCGCCGGGGCGAAGCCCGGCGGCAGCCAAGAATGGCTGGCCCCACGCTTGGTTGCGGCTATGCTGCTCCGCGGGGCAGACCATCGCAGTCTGTGGTCTGCCGTTCCCAATAACCTGGGACTTCCTTCACGCGTAGCTGCCGCCGCTGGCAGCGTTCTTCGCGGCGCGCTCCTTGTCGATCCGCTCCTGATAGCCGCTGGCCCGGTACGCTGCCAGCGGATTCTCGGCGAGCCCCTTCGCGCGGCGCCAGGCCTGAAGCGTCGGCCGCACATCCGTCGAGAAGGCCGCCTTCAGGCACTCTTCGGCATCGATCAGCGCGCATCCGGCCTGATGCGAGGCCAGTGCGCGATGGTCCACCAGCGCGGCCTTCGCGTAAAGTTCCTGCGCCGTCATCACCGTCTGAATGGTCTCTTCAATCTTGTCCTTTAGATTGTGGCTCTGGTCGATCATGTAGGCGATGAGCGGCTGACGGCCGGTCTCCCACTCGAAAAAGGCGATTTCGTGGAAGATGCGAAAGGCCTGGTAGGGATCGATGCTGCCGATGGTCAGGTCGTCATCGGCATAGCGCCGGTCATTGAAGTGGAAGCCGCCGAG
>CAINCZ010000126.1 GCA_903847195.1 uncultured Acidobacteriota bacterium
GCTGGTGGCCTGGGACGCGGCGATTACCAACAACATGGCGATTGTGCCGACGGCGAGCGGCGTGATCGACGCCTACGTCTACGACGGGACGACTCCGAAATATCCGACGCAGCTGATTCTCGACGCCAGCGGGTACTTCGCACCGTAAAGACCGTTAGATCTCGTTTTTCAATCCGGCGGTGCGCTTGAGTCGAGAGCCCCGCCGGTACTTTTTTGGCATACGGTTCGACAAGTCACATGAGTTTGAATAAGAATAGGCGGCATGAGTAAGACCCCCGAGCAGTGGCTGGAAGAAACCGCACCCGTTAAAGGGCGGGGAATCTTCAAGCTGTTTCTTGGCTACGCCCCCGGCGTCGGCAAGACTTACAACATGCTGAGCGAGGGCATTCGCCGCCACAGCCGCGGCGAAGACATCGTCATCGGCGTGCTGGAGACCCACGGGCGCAGCGCGATCGCCGAACTCGGGGCACGACTCGAATCGGTCCCGCGCCGCAAGCTCGATTACAAGGGCACCGTCTTCGAGGAGATGGATGTTGATGCCATCCTCGCGCGCAAGCCTGCCGCCGTGCTGGTCGATGAACTGGCGCACACCAACATCGAAGGCAGCAAGAACCACAAGCGCTATCAGGACGTGATCGAACTGCTCGACGCCGGCTTGAACGTGCTCTCCACTATGAACGTGCAGCACGTCGAGAGCCTGAATCCCACGGTGCAACGCATCACCGGGGTTGTGGTGCGCGAGACCGTCCCGGATCTGTTCATGCAGCGCGTCGATGAGATCGTGCTGGCCGACCTTACCCCTGAAGCGTTGCGCAACCGCATGCGCCGCGGAGATATTTATCCGGTTGAGCGCTCTGAACGCGCGCTGGCGCACTTTTTCCGCCCTGGCAATCTGATCGCGCTGCGCGAACTGGCGCTGCGACAGGTCGGCCAGGTAGTCGATCGCAGCCTCGAAGCCTATCTGGAGCGCGAGCACATCGAGCAGCGCGCGCCGGTGACGGAGCGGATCGTGATCGCCATCAGTTCCAGCCCGCAGGCGCAATACCTGATCGCGCGCGGCGTGCGCATGGCCGAGAGAGCCGGTGGCGAGGCGCTGGTCGTTTACGTTGATACCGGGCACGATGGCAGTCCCGATAACCGCCGCACTTTGCACGAGAACTTCCGCTTTGCCGAGAACCTCGGAGTAGCCGTGGCGCAGGTCAAGGGTAAGAGCGTGGCCGGGGAAGTCGCCAAGGTCGTGCGCGAGCGCCACGGCACGCAGGTCATATTCGGCCGCTCCGCCCAGCGCGGATGGCGCAAGTATCTATACTGGTCGGCGATTCACCGCTTCCTGCGCGAGGCCCCCGCCGTGGACGTGCACATCGTGACGCAGGAGTGCAAGTAGCAAGTCAGCCCGCCTGCCGCCGCTCCCCCCTTCTCAAACGCTAATGACTTGTTAATGCGGCGTTCATGCCGCCTTAAGGCAGTTTGTTGTCGAATCACTCCAGGCAGGGCAGAAAAGGCTTTCGCCGGGAGCACTCGTCATGTCCGAAACAACGATCTTCGTAGCCGTCGCGCTGGCTGGGGTTGCTTTCTTCGTCCGCTTTCTTGTCGCGCTTTGCCGGGAGAGCCGCACCGCGACCTGTCACATCGTGAACCTCTCGGACGGGACCCTCCGGCGCAGTACCGGGTCCGTGGTGCTGAGGATGCCCCTGCGGTCCGCCTCCACCGTCGAACCAGAGAATGCGCCGCTCTGCCGCGGTCAATTCGGCGGATGGCGAGCGTAGCGATTCACCTGCGTTTGCGCCGCCACGCACAGGGAGTCTATGCCATGCAGGATCTTATGTTCGCTGCCGCTACCGTCGTCTTCTTCGTGATCTCGCTTGGCTACGTCCGGTTTTGCGACCGGATCAAGTAAAGGAGTCGCTATGGATATCGAATCGACTGTCATGCTGATCGTCAGCGCTTTTCTGCTGATCTATCTCGGCTACGCCATGATGCGACCGGAGAAATTCTGATATGAGCGCCATCGGCTGGCTGCAAATCGCCTTGTTTCTGCTGTTGATATTCGCGCTTACTAAGCCGCTCGGCATCTTCATGGCGCGCGTCTTCAGCCGCGAGCGCACCTTTCTCGACCCCGTGCTGCGCCCGCTGGAGCGCCTGCTCTATCGCCTCACCGGAGTCGATGAAAACCGCGAAATGGAATGGAAGGAATACGCCGTCTCGATGCTGCTGTTCAGCGCCGTCTCCATGCTCGCGCTGTACCTGATCCAGAGAGTGCAGGGCCATCTGCCCTTCAATCCTCAGGGCTTCGGCGCCGTCAATCCGCCCGATATGGCCTTCAACACCGCGGCATCGTTCACCACGAACACCAATTGGCAGAACTACCCCGGCGAGACCACGATGAGCTATCTCACGCAGATGGCCGGACTCGCCTACCACAACTTTGTCTCGGCAGCGGTCGGCCTTGCGCTCGCCATAGCCTTCATCCGCGGCGTCGCCCGGCGTGAAATGCAGACCATCGGCAACTTCTGGGTCGATCTGGTGCGCGGCAGCCTGTGGGTGCTGCTGCCGGTCTGCATCATCGGTTCGCTGGTGCTCGTGTGGCAAGGCGTGCCGCAGAATCTGAAACCCTACACGAAGGCGACGCTGATCGAACCCATGCAGGTGCCGAAGGTGGATGCCACCGGCAAGCCGGTGATGGAGACCATCACCGAACAGTTGATCGCCCAGGGCCCGGTGGCCTCGCAGGAAATCATCAAGATGTACGGCACCAACGGCGGTGGCTTCTTCAACGCCAACAGCGCGCATCCCTACGAGAATCCTACGCCGCTCAGCAATTTCATTCAGATGCTCGCGATTTTCGCCATCGGTTCGGGCCTCACCTACACGCTCGGCCGCATGACCGGTTCCCCTCGCCATGGCTGGGCCGTCTGGGCGGCCATGGCGATTCTGTTTGTCGCGGGCGTCACCACTGCCTATTGGGCCGAGGCACACGGCAATCCTATGCTGCCTTCATCGGTGAACCAGAGTGCCAGCTACCTGCAGGCGGGCGGCAACATGGAGGGCAAGGAGGTTCGCTTCGGCATCGCCAATTCGGCGCTGTTTGCCACCGTTACCACCGACGCCAGTTGCGGCGCCGTCAATAGCTGGCATGACTCGTTCACGCCGCTCGGTGGCCTTGTGCCACTCGCCAACATGATGCTGTCGGAGGTGATCTTCGGCGGCGTCGGCGCGGGCATGTACGGGATGCTGATCTATATCGTGCTCGCCGTCTTCATCGCCGGACTGATGGTGGGCCGCACGCCGGAGTACCTCGGCAAGAAGATCGAACCCTACGACGTGAAGATGGCCATGCTCGTTACGCTCGTCTTCCCGCTGGTGATCCTGACCTTCACTGCCATCTCTTCGGTCAAAGGCCTCGGCACTTCCAGCATTCTCAACAACGGCCCACATGGCCTGACCGAACTGCTTTACGCCTTCACCTCGCAGGCGGCCAATAATGGATCAGCCTTTGGCGGGCTCAATACGAATACACCCTGGTTCAACCTGAGCGGCGCCGTAACCATGCTGATCGGCCGCTTCATGATGATCATTCCCATGCTGGCCCTCGCCGGCAACCTGGCGCGCAAGAAGCTGGTGCCGCCTTCGGAGGGCACTTTCCCGGTCACCACGCCGCTGTTCACCGTGCTGCTGATGGGCACCATCATCATCGTGGGCGCGCTTACTTTCTTCCCGGTGTTGAGCCTGGGTCCCGTGCTTGAGCACCTGATGATGGGTGCAGGCAAGGTTTTCTGAGGAGTTCATTATGGCTACGCTAGTCAAGAACAAGCCACTGCCGATCGCCACAGCGCAAAGCTCGCCACAGGAGCCCCCGTCGAAGCCGCGCTCCCGCGCCATCTGGGAGTGGAAGATCGTCCGCCGGGCTCTGACGGATTCGTTTGCGAAGCTCACGCCACGCCACATGATGCGCAATCCGGTGATGTTCGTCGTGGAAGTCGGCGCGGTGATCACTACCGTGCTGCTGTTCCGCAGCCACCAGCACTTCAGCTTCAATCTGCAGATCACGCTGTGGCTGTGGTTCACCGTGCTGTTTGCGAATTTTGCCGAGGCGATGGCCGAGGGCCGCGGCAAGGCGCAGGCCTACTCGCTGCGCAAAGCACGCGCCGAGACCGTGGCGCGGCGTCTGTCGCCTGGCGGTGAGGTGGAAACCATCGCGGGGTCAAAGTTGCGCACCGGCGATATCGTGCTCGTGACGGCCGGCGAGTTCATTCCCGGCGACGGCGACGTGATCGAAGGCGTCGCCTCGGTGGACGAGTCTGCCATTACCGGTGAGTCCGCGCCGGTGATCCGCGAATCCGGCGGCGACCGCTCGGCTGTTACTGGGGGCACCCGCGTGCTGTCGGACGAGATCAGGGTCCGCATCAGTTCCAATCCTGGCGAGACCTTCCTGGACCGCATGATCGCCCTCGTCGAAGGCACCTCGCGGCAGAAGACTCCCAACGAAATAGCGCTCAACATCCTGCTCGCCGGACTGACCATCATCTTCCTGCTGGCTGTCGTCACCTTGCAGCCCTTCGCGATATATTCCGGCGCGCCGCAAACGGTTTTTGTGCTGGTATCGCTGCTGGTGTGCCTGATCCCCACTACCATTGGCGGACTGCTCTCGGCCATCGGCATCGCGGGCATGGACCGCCTGATTCAGCACAACGTGCTGGCGATGTCAGGCCGGGCTGTTGAGGCCGCAGGCGACGTGAACACGCTGCTGCTCGACAAGACCGGCACCATCACTCTCGGCAATCGGCAGGCGGCAAGCTTCTTCCCGGCGCCCGGTGTCACCATCGAAGAACTGGCCAACGCTGCACAGCTTTCGTCGCTGCCCGACGAAACACCCGAAGGCCGCTCCATCGTCGTACTCGCCAAGGAGAAGTATGGCCTGCGCGGGCGCGAACTGGCTGATCACAGTGCGGTCTTCGTTCCCTTTACCGCGCAGACGCGCATGTCCGGCGTCAATCTCAACGGTTTTGAGATCCGCAAGGGTGCGGTCGATGCCATCGCCAACTACTTGCAGGGCAACGGCTCCGCTCTCCCCGATGCGGTCCGCGCGCAGGTGGAAAAAATCGCCCGCGCCGGCGGCACGCCGCTGGTCGTCGGGGAAAAGCAGCGCGGCGCACTCGGCGTGATCGAGCTCAAGGACATCGTAAAGGGCGGCATCCGCGAGCGCTTTGCGCAGTTACGGGCGATGGGCATCCGCACCATCATGATCACCGGCGACAATCCCCTTACCGCGGCCGCAATCGCCCGCGAAGCCGGCGTCGACGACTTCCTCGCTCAAGCTACCCCCAAGGACAAGATGGACCTGATCCGCAGGGAGCAGGCCGCAGGCAAGCTGGTAGCCATGACCGGTGACGGTACAAACGACGCGCCCGCGCTCGCCCAGGCCGACGTTGGCGTTGCCATGAACACCGGTACGCAGGCCGCAAAAGAGGCCGGCAACATGGTCGATCTTGACTCGAATCCCACCAAGCTCATCGAAGTGGTTGAGATCGGCAAGCAGCTGCTGATGACACGCGGCTCGTTGACCACGTTCTCTATCGCCAACGACATGGCCAAATACTTCGCCATTATCCCGGCGATGTTCGCCGCAACCTTCCCGGTGCTGAACGCGCTGAACCTGATGCGTCTGAAAACCCCGGAATCAGCCGTGCTCTCGGCGGTGATCTTCAACGCCTTGATCATCATTGCGCTCATACCGCTGGCCTTGCGCGGGGTCCGCTACCGGCCGCTCGGAGCGGCCGCGCTGTTGCGTAACAATCTGCTGGTCTATGGCGTGGGGGGCATCATCGCGCCCTTCATCGGGATCAAGATCATCGATGTCGTAATCACCGGCCTTGGCATCATCTAGGAGTCATGCCATGAAGAAAAATCTGCTGACCGCCGTTCTCATGACCATCGCTACCACGGTTCTGCTCGGACTGATTTATCCGCTGGTGATCACCGGACTTGCGCAGATGATCTTCCCCCACCAGGCCAACGGCAGCCTGATCCGGCGCGATGGCGCGGTCATCGGCTCCAGCCTGATCGGCCAGGGTTTCTCAGCCCCGGATTATTTCCATTCGCGCCCCTCGGCGGCAGGCAACGGCTATGATGCCGCCAACTCGGGCGGCTCGAACTTCGGCCCCACCAGCGTCAAGCTCATCGACCGCATAAAGGGCGACGCTGACGCACTGGCAAAGGAAAACCCTGGCCGTCCTGTGCCGCTTGATCTAGTCACTACTTCCGCATCTGGCCTCGATCCGCACCTCACGCCAGCTTCTGTCGAATTCCAGGTGCCGCGCGTTGCCCGTGCGCGCCAAATGAGCGAAGACGCAGTGCGCGAACTGGTGGCCCGCCATACCCTCGGTCGCCAGTTCGGATTTCTGGGCGAGCCTCGCGTCAATGTGCTGGAGTTGAACCTCGCAATTGACGCTGCCCGGCCACCAGCGGCGCAGCAGGTAAAGGAAGCCAGACGGTAGTTTTCCTTTCCCACAAGTGGACCGCGCCGGAAGACCAACTTCCGGCGCGGTTTCGCGAGATGGTCGCGGTTGCGACCACGGGTTCATCAGTCGCCCGCAGCAGCAGCCATCTCCTTGACTGAGATTCCTGTCTTCAACATTTCGTCGTCTGTCAGCAAGACCGGCACGTCATCCGCCAGCCGGACCGGCTCCTTACTGCGCAACAAAACCGCCCAGCGTTTTACGGTCGCGACCAGGACGATGAGGACCAGCACAGCGACCACGATCGAAAGAGCCACGAGCAGGTACAGCCTCTTCGGCAGGTAATTGTCGACCACATTGAGATACCCGGCCCAAATTGTTATGAAGGCCATGAAGACGCCAGGCACGGCCGTGGCCCAGGCATACTTCGTTCTACCCAGGCGAATCAGCATGGTCGTGGTGATGATGAGGGCGCTGGAAGCCAGCAGCTGATTGCTCATGCCGAACAGCGGCCAGATGGTCGCAATGTCGCCCGTGTAAACCAGATATCCCCACGCCCCCGTGAACAGAAAACTGGTGAGCATGATGCCGGGCATCCAGTTCACTTCGCCGACCTTCGGAACCACCTTGCCGATCATCTCCTGCAACAGGAAGCGACCCACCCTGGTTCCGGTATCAACCGCGGTCAGGATAAAGACCGCCTCGAACATGATGGCAAAGTGATACCAGTAGCTCATCAGGTGCTTCATGAAAGGTACGCCGGAGAAGATGTAGGACATGCCTACGGCCAGCGACACCGCTCCGCCCGGCCGTCCCTGGATGTTCTCTCCCACGGCAGTTGCCAGTTCCGGCAGATGCACCACGGAAAGATTGAGCGCCTTGAAAGCGGCCGGTGAAGCATTGATCGCAAAGTAGTCGGCGGGAATGAGCACACAGGCCGCGATCAACGCCATGATGGCAACAAAGCCCTCGGCCAGCATGGCGCCGTACCCGATGAACAGCACGTCACGCTCATTGGAAACCATCTTCGGCGTTGTGCCCGATCCGATGATGGCATGAAATCCTGAGAGCGCCCCGCAGGCAATGGTGATGAAGACGAAAGGAAACACCTTGCCGGGTATCACCGGACCGCCGCCATGAACATAGGAAGTCAGCGCGGGCATCTGCAACGTTGGGTGAATGAAGATGATGCCAGCCGCCAGCAGCGCGATCGTGCCCAGTTTAAGGTAAGTGGAAAGATAGTCGCGCGGACACAGCAACATCCATACCGGCAACACGGAAGCGATGAAGCCGTACACCGGAATGCTGACGGCAATCTGGTTTTTGGAAAGCGAGAGCAGGTGCGACCAGAAGGGCGATGCTGCCACGTATGGCCCGGCCAGGATACCGGCGAACAGCAGCACGACGCCAATCACACTCCCGCCCTTGATATCGCCGGGCCTGATGCGGTGCATCCAGAAGCCCATCAGCAGCGCAATCGGCATGGTGATAAAGACGGTGAACAGTCCCCACGCGCTCTCAAACATTGCGTTGACCACGGCGATCGACAGTCCGGCCAGCGTAAGAATCAGGATGAAGAGAAAAGCGAAGGATGCCACCGCGCCGGCGGCCTTGCCGACCTCGCGTTCGGCGATCACCGAGAGGCTCTTGCCCTCATGTCGCATCGAGGCGAACAGCACGACCATGTCGTGTACGCCGCCGGCCAGCACGGCGCCGATCAGAATCCACAGCGCGCCGGGCAGGTATCCGAATTGCGCGGCCAGCACCGGCCCCAGCAGCGGCCCGGCGGCCGCGATCGCCGCGAAATGATGGCCAAAAAGAACAAACCGGTTCGTCGGATGGTAATCGTGGTTATCGTCTTGAATGACGGCCGGCGTTGCGCGCCGCTTATCGAGGACCAGCACCTTCTGCGCCAGGAACAGACCGTAGAAACGGTAGCCGATTGCAAAGACAAGCAAGCCTATAAAAACCAGCACCAATGCATTCATCGTCGTCCTCTCACTTGGCTAGGTTTCGCCATCGCCTAGCTGCAGTTCCCCTTTTGGGGTGCTGAGGCGGCAACATTTCACCCTTGTTTGCCAAAAGAGAAACTCGAATCTTGCGCGGCATTGCCGCCGGGCGCCGGCCGTCACGCCGTCTCTTCCGCAGCCCGCGGCGTTCCACGCGGCACAGTAACCTGGTTGCGGCTGATGATGAACAGCGACGCAGCCACCAGGCACAGGCAACCCGAAATCAGGAAAGCAATGCGATAGTCGCCCAGGTATGTGCGGATGGTGCCTGCGCCTAGTGCTGCCAGCGACGCGCCCACCTGGTGCGCCGTAAAGATCCAGCCGTAGACCACGCCCACGTTTTCCCTGCCAAAGGCATTGGTCGCCAGCCGCACCGTCGGCGGCACAGTCGCTACCCAGTCAAGCCCATAGAACACGGCAAAAATCGAGAGGCTGCCCTGTTCGTGGTGCATCAGCGAGGACGGCAAAAACAGCAGCGCCAACCCGCGCAGCGCGTAGTACCAGAAGAGCAGATAGCGGCTATTGAAACGATCGGTCAACCAGCCGGAAGCCGTCGTGCCCGCCATGTCGAATATGCCCATCACCGCCAGCAGCCCGGCCGCCGTAATTTCGGGGATGCCGTGGTCCATGCATGCGGGAATCAGGTGTGTACCGATGAGGCCGTTCGTGCTTGCGCCGCAGATAAAAAACGTTCCGGCGAGAATCCAGAATTCGCGCGAACGCGCCGCCCAGAAGAGCGCTTGCAGCGGCTTGCGAGCGGGTTGCGGCGCTGTTTCCGGCTCGCTCTTGGCCCCGTACGGCAGCAGGCCCATGTCGGCGGGCCGGTTCCTCATCAGCAGCAGAACCACCACGAACACCAGGGCCGAGGCGAACGCCACGGTGTAGGTCGCGTAGCGCCAACCCGAATGCTCGACGATGCGCGCCAGCATCGGCAGAAAGACCAGTTGACCGGTAGCATTGGCTGCCGAGAGCACGCCCAGCGTCAGGCCGCGACGCTGCTCAAACCAGCGGTTTACCACGACCGCCGCCAGCACCAGCGAGGTCACTCCGGTGCCCATGCCAACCAGCAATCCCCAGCAGAGGAACAGTTGCCACGGGGAGCGAATCAGGGAAGAGGCAGCCACGGCAATCGCCAGCAGAGCCAGTGATGTCAGCACTACCCGCCGCAAGCCGTAGCGCGCCATCAGCGAGGCCGCAAACGGCCCGATGATGCCAAACAAAGCGATATTGATCGCGACCGCACCAGAGATCAACGCTCGCGACCAACCGAACTCATTCTCCAGCGGCACAATCAAAATGCCCGGCGTGGCGCGCACCCCGGCCGTGGAAATCAGCACGAGAAACGTGACTGCCGCCACAATCCACGCATAGTGCACCCGCGGACCCGATTTGCGGTCGTTCGCCATCCGCTCTCCTGGCCCACACACCTTCACGCGTGACCGCTCAGATTGCCGGGACCGCAGAGGAGGGGGTTCTGCGCAGAATATCGGGTAATCCTGCCCGTAGCAAGCATTGAGGGCGCCCCATCGGAGCGCCCTCAATTGTTTTCGGTTGTCGCAACAGCCTTCTGATACTCAGTACTCTTCCACCGAAAGCCGCGTCGCGCCGTACTGGTTAATGGCCCCGCCGATCATCTGGTAGGTAAGCCGCGCCGCCTCGCGCGCGTCGTACACTACGCTGCCACGGTCGGCCGTGAGCACCGGGCCGATCTTCTCCATCCCGATCACCCGCGCCGGCTTGGGCAGATGGATGAACGCGTCGTTGATGCCGCAACTGGCGACCGCGTTCGCCCGCGGCGACATGAAGGTGAGCGAACCCTCGATCCTGCCGTCGCCACCGTGCGTCCAGATCACCATGGAACCCTTGACGCCCAGTTCTTCGCAGGCGTCCAGCGTCTCCATCAGCACCGACTCCGGAATGCCGCCGCCGTACTTGGTCATCACCACGCCGTCGGCATGGAGCACCTCGCGAACCAGCGTCGAGGTCATAATGGCATTGCGCTTCCGCTCGGCCTCGTTCTCGGCGGCGATGATGGCGACCACCCCGGCAAAGTCCAGATCGACACCGTGCCGCCGATAAAGCTCCAGCACCATCGGATGGTTCTGGATGAAGTACGTTTCACCGCCGAAGTTCCAGTAAGGCGCAATGATGGCGCCGTCCAGCACCTCGTTGGGATGCATCACCGTCGGCAGTGGATGGCGCACGTTGTCGCCATACAACACCGGCTCGTCGGCTTCCGTCGGACGCTGCTGCGAAGCCACGGTGAATACATAGGCTACGCGCGGCAAGCCGACAGCCGATTTCGCTGCTGGGTCGTATATCTCCACCGCATCCGGCTCAACGCGGGATGCAGCCTCACCCAGGTAGGCCGCCGCCCTCGCCCCGGCCTCCTTCAGCGCACGGTAATACGCGGGCTTGCCCACACCTGCGGCCGGACGCGAAGTGATGCACACGTTCGCCAACTGCGAATAGGGCGATACTTCGACGCACGGCCCGCTCATGTCGACTACCGGCGCCGAGCGTTCGGGCAGTCCGCCGATAATCACCACCGCCGTACCGCGCATGACCACGGTCATGCCGTTGCCGGTGCGACCGATCGGCTCGCCCAGCGAGGGAAAATTCACCCGGCCGTCCGGCTTGTAGCGCGGCTCGAAGACGTCGAAGATGCCGGCGATGCGGCAGTCCTCGCCCGGATTGGCAACTTCAATGCCAATCTCCGCCAACCGGGGGTCGGCAGCCAGCAGTGCGCGCAACTCTTCGCGGCTCACGGTGAGTCGCCCGCCGCTCACGTGCGTCGCCTCACCAAGCTCGACGCGGTTAACTTTCACCACCTTGCATTCAAGCCGCACGGCCATCACCTCCCGTCAACGCGCTCAGGGCCTGATCGACGATCTTGCGCCGCAGCAGTTTCTCCTCTTCGAGGGTCATGCCCGGATCGCCCGTCGGATGCAGGACGCTCCGCGACGCGATCACGCGCGGCGACCCCACCATGTTGGCCACTTGCTTCATTGAACAGATTTGCACGGTAGCAATCCCCGCGCGTTCGATTTCCTTTGCCATCGCTGCACCGCAGCGAGTACTGGTCCCTCAAGTCGAAGTCAGGATGATGGCGTGCACGCCGTCGCCCAGCAACCTCCGCGCCATCTCCTGCCCCACCTTCTTGGCGTTCGTGAGCGACATCGCCAGCCCCGCCGTGGCGTAGATCGTTGGGTTCAGCTTGCCGAAAACGCCGGCCCGCTCCAGTTCGCGCATCACCTCCAGCGGCACCAGGCGCTCCGGATCGGCGTTTACGAACTGGTTGTCGTAGCCGCCGTGAAGCACCTCCACCACCTCGCGCGTCAGGCAACCAACACCCGTAATCGGCACTGAGGTCATGCGGTCGGTGTAGCCGGCGGGCATGCGTTCCGGATTGCCCTTCACCAGCAATCCGCCATCGGTCACCAGCGCTACCGTTGCCTTGCTGAGTGGCACCGGCAGCTTCACCAGCTCCACGCGATCAAACGATGGCAGGCTGATCTCGCTTTGAAACGGTTGTCCGGTCAGCTTGGCTACCAGCATGTCCACCGCACGACGAGCGGCGTTGTGCTCGCGGAGCACCGAGCGTTTCATGCCGCTGGGGAAACAGCCCACCTCGGCCGGACGCAGGATCTGCTCGCCCCGAGCCAGCCGCTGCGCCAGCGGAACCATCGCCGTCAGCGCCTCCTTCATGTAGCGCGCATTCGGCCCCGTGCGCACGATCAGTACGTTGTGCCGGAACTGCTCCACGCCTGGGTTCTCTTCGTGCATCCCCGTCAGCGCGGGAATGTTCATCTCCTGTTGCACCGTCGCGCACAACTGCGCGCAACTCTGACCATAACGGCCCGAGGTGAATGCTGGACCGGCGATCAGCATTTGCGGTCGGTAGGGAGCAACGAGGGCGGCGAGTTGCCGCACCATCTCCTCCGGATTCTCTGCAAACGTGTTGTCGCCACAGATTGCCGTCGCCACGATCTGGAACTCGCCGCCCAGCAGTTCCTCGACCAGCCTCCCCGGTCCAACTGCACCTTCGCGCATCTGCGGCGGAACACCGGCTTTGTCCTCGCCGCCAATCTGCCCGAAGAACTGATTTACGTAGTGAACAACTCTTATCTTCTCCATGTTTTCGCCCCTTATTTGGCCGGTCCGGAACCGGCCGCCACCGCGACCGCTTCGGAAGGCGGAGCCTGCATCGCTTCTTTTCCGAGAATCCGCCGATGCACGCGCCCTAACAGGAAAACGCAGACTGCCATGATCGCCGGTGAAATCGCCAGCACGCCGTACAGGTGCTGCGTCTTCATGCCGCTGGCCATTACCAGGCCGCCCACCAGCGGTCCCATGGTGGCGCCGACCTTGGCAATCGCCGATGCAATGCCCGTGCCGTTGCTGCGATAGGCGCTCGGGTAGAAGATGCCGGCGATGCTGTGCATGCCGTTATGCCCACCCGTCACGAAGAAGCCCACCAGCGGATAGAACATGAAGAATGCACTGTGGCTCAATCCGCCAAAGGCCGCGATCAGCAGCACCGGTACCGCCAGCAGCGGCATGAGGCTGACCGAGATCGCGCCGAAGCGGTCGGTGAAGCGCATCAGCAACAACGCTGCAATCGCACCGGCGCACGACTGCGCCGAGCCCGCCCAGGCCGCGTCGGTGCGCGAGAAGCTCAGCGCCTCGAAGATCATCGGCGTCCAGCTGGAGATGCAGAACGTGGTCAGCGAACTGCACACATATCCAACCCAGAGCAGCGGCGTAATATAGCGCAACTCGCCGCGGAAGAGCAGATTGAACTTGAACTTCCTCCCCTGTCCGCATTCGTCGCCCAGCACAAATCGCGTCTCGGAGTTTACTCCGCACTGCGGCGAGAGCTTGCCGACGATCTTGGCCACCAACTCCGGCTTCAGCCCTTTGCTGGCTAGAAACCGGATCGACTCGGGCAGGAAGGCCACTAACAGCAGCATGCCCACCAGGCTGAAGATGCCGCCGAAGTAAAACACCGCGCGCCAACCGTAGCGCGGGATCAACCAAATCGCGATCGGCCCGCACAGCACGGTGCCGGTCGAGTAGCCCAGCATGTTCAGCGTCACCATCGTCGAGCGAAAGCGCTTCGGCGAGTATTCGATGTTCAGCGCCCAGATCAGCGGCAGAAAGCCGCCCGTCGCCATGCCGTCGAGCACGCGCAGGATGATGAACTCTCGGTAGCTGTTGGCATAGGCCAGCGCCAGCGTCATGACGCCGAACCAGCACGCCGCCAGGATCGTCGCCTTGCGTCGCCCAATGCGGTCGCCGAGGTATCCGAAGACAAACGCGCCGATGATCGTACCGAACAGTCCGGCGCTGAAGATGTTGCCCATCATGATCCGGCTGAACTTGAACGCCGGAGACAGGTATGGAGCAGCGTAGGCGATAACCGTGATGTCAAAGGCGTCAAAGAAAGTGACGAGCCACGAGATGACGATCAGGCGTACGAGGAAGCTGCTGATTTTCTGTTTTTCAACGATCGTGGAAATGTCGATAACGTTGGCTGCAGCCATCTGCGAATTCCTCCGATGAACTTAGGGCCGTCGATCTGTATTGCCCGTCCGTGCTGCCTGCGCTGTGGCGCGCCCCGGCGATCAGGAAATCCCGTGGCTGCCGTTACAGCAAAAGGGCCGACTATGCGGCCCCTCTGCTAGTTCTGACTCGTGCGCTGCCGTATGTCCTGAAACTTCTGCGCGACTTCGTCCGTGTCCACGATCATGGCGACGATGCCCGCCGACTCTTCGTAGACCGCTTCTGGAACCGCTGCGCGGACCACCGGCTCAAGGATGTGATAGACATGGAGTCCTAACTGGACTCCGGCCAATGGACCTGCAAAGCTCGGATCACCCGTCGTCAAGGTCTCAGCTGCGATTTCCGCGCCTTCGATGTCGCTGGCTCCGAGCACCACCAGGAGGTTGTCCTTCCCGTGCTGCTCAGCCAGGATCTTGATCCGGGTCTGGCTTTCAAAGTCCATCGTGCCTGCGGCCGTTCAAACAAAGCACTCGGTCGTCATGTAGGCGACCTCGCCTCCGGCCGCGCTCACGCACTGCGCGATCGCAGGTCCGGGAACGCCGTCGCGTTCGCCTACGATAATGACCTTTTTTCCCTGGAACATGTTTTTTCTCCTCCGTTGACAATTAAAACCGACTGCTGCTGCATCTACTTACATACTCACAAGCTGACTACTTTCCCGCCACCGCCGGATTCTTCTCCAGCAGGAACGACAAGCCATCCGACAACTGCGACATTCGCCCCAGGAACAAGCTGCCCTTGGCCACGAACATCGCATTCTTCATCCGCCCGGCCTTCATTGCTTCCATGGCATGGCCCAGGAACGGAACCGCCGCCGGAATGTGTCCCTGCGTCGACGAATAACCGGGCATACCGCGCTCGCGCACGAATTTATCGATATCCGCGCGGTCGATTTCCTTCCGGATCGCCGCCAGCGCCGCCATGATCTTGTAATTCGTCAGCGGTGTGTTGCCGCTGCCCGCCGGCAGTGTGATTTCCGGATTCTGCATCTCGGTGGCGTACTTCTCCACGTCCAGCATGCGCATCCCGACGTGCTCCAGCGGCTTCACCACGAGCGAGGTCATGATCTCCTGCTGGCTGCTGGCGGCGCCGATGGGATGTTTGCCGATCACGTCGAGGCGGATGATCGGGCTCACGCCGTCATCGCGCGTGAGCAGGAACGCCATTGCGCCCAGCACGTCTTCCAGGATCGGCATATCGTGTTTCAGGTGCCCGGTATATTTCATGCCGATCTTGCCCAGGCAGCCGCCGCCGAGCACCACCACGCGCTCAAACACTCCGGCATGAACCATGCAGGCCGCGTCCACAATTGCGTGCAGCGGGGCGGCACAGAAAGCCTTCACATCATGACCCGAGGCGTTCAGGCAGCCGCACATCTCACCGATAGCCTTGGCCATGCTGCCGCCGCCGCGGTTGTATCGGTCGCCGCACGCCTCTTCCGAGCAGCTGACGAGAAAATCAACGTCGGTCGGGGCCAACCCTGCACGCTTCAGCAGATGACGCAGCGCCAGTGCCCCGCTGGCCTTGGTCAGCAGGTTCTCCATCAGCACGTGCGCCTTAAGCGTGTCGTCCTGCTCATGGTCGCGGCGCAAGTAACCCACGGCCTTGCCGCCGCAATAGAGCGGCAGTGCGCCCTCTTTGCTCGCCTTCTCCTGAATGCTCTCCGCCGTCGCCGTGCCAGTAAGCTTCTTCAGGTCGCGTTCGTTCATCAAGGCACTGCCGGCGGACTTCGCCATCAGCAGCTCCGCGAACTCCGGCGTCAGGTGCACCAATTCAAAATCATCGGCCGCCTTCAGCCACGCGTAGAATTCTTCCTCCGGCATGATCTCGCCGAAAGGCCCCGTGCGGCTGGCGTTCGTGCAACCATGCCGGTACCAGGGCTGCGGTATATCGTGCAGTTGGTCGGGATACAAGTTGCCGATGAACACCTGGTTCGGCGGATACGCCATCGCCTCGCCAAAGCTGCGCAGGTGAGATTCAATCTGCTGGAGGAGCTCAGGATCGGGATTGCATGGCGACCCTAGATCGCGTATTGGCTTCGAACCGTAGCGCACAAAGCTCGGCACATGTGCCAGAGCGTAGGCGCAGTCTTTAACGACCACCGTCATGGGCATTCCCCCGGGTCTCAGACCAGCATCTTCTGGATCGACTCTTCAATTGTCTGGATGGATACGCTGTTGCCGGAAATGCGCCCACACTCCTGCCCGCCTTTGTAGAAGAGGAATGTCGGCAGCGCGAGCACCTTCAACTCCAGGCAGAGCCGGCGGTTCTTCGGCGCCTCCACCTTGGTGACCTTCACCTGACCGCGGTATTTCTCACCCAGTGCAGCCACATCCGGCATCAACGCCAGGCATGGACCGCACTGTGGTCCCCAAAAGTCCACTACCACCGGAAGATCGGAGCCCACAACCTCCGCAGCGAACGTCTCCTTACCCACTTCGATCAATTGGGTGCCTCCCTCGGGCAAGGCCCGGGCGTCAAAAAAATCATGATTTGCAATGGCTTCACACTGTACATCAACCCTACGGTAAGTCAACCGGACAAGCGTTCGGGGCCGAGGGATGGGGCCGTCGTTTTGGCGGGAAACTCCATAACATACTGATAAGAAATAAGTTCTGGATTCTATTTTGCTTCTGCGCTGCTCCCTGCCATACTAATCGACGAGGTTAGATGGTTTTTTTTAGACTTGGTGCGCCGTGCACCGAAGGAGCGCAAGAGTGCGTTTGATACCGCGAGAAGTAGAGTTCTTTGCGATGTTTGCGGAGATGGCCAACAACCTGACCGCAGGCGCCAAGGCCATGGTCGATCTTCTCAGCAATGCGCAGAACGGGTCGGAAGTGGCCGCCGGCGCTGCCCGAGTTAAGACTTACGAGCGGCTCGGTGATGAACTCACCCATAAGGTGATCCGCAAGCTCAACACGACCTTTATCACCCCGTTCGATCGCGAAGACCTGCACCGGTTGGCGTCGTCGATTGACGACGTGCTGGACTTCCTCAACGCCGCCGCCGAGCGGATGATGCTCTTCAAGATCGTGAACCCTCCGCAGGCCACGCTCCAGTTGGCGCGCATCATCGTCCAGCAAAGCCGGGTGCTGACTACGGCCATTGCGGGCCTGGAAAAGAACCAGAAAGTGCTCGAAAACTGCGTCGAGATCAATCGCCTCGAAAACGAAGCCGACCAGATATGCCGCAAAGCGCTCGGCGACCTGTTCGAGTGCGAAAAGGACCCCATCACCCTGATCAAGATCAAGGAATTGTACGAAGCGCTGGAGACGGCGACCGACAAAGCTGAAGATGTCGCCAACGTGCTTGAAGCCGTGGTGCTCAAGAACGCCTAAGTGAGGGCTTGATTCGTGGACACTACGCTCCTGCTTCTCCTGATCACCGTATCGGTTGCCCTGGTCTTCGATTTTATCAACGGCTTTCACGATGCGGCCAACAGCATCGCGACCGTGGTTTCCACCCGCGTTCTGTCGCCGCGCGTCGCCGTCGTCTGGGCGGCTTTCTTTAACTTCGTCGCCGCCTTTGTGCTCGGCACCGCCGTCGCCCATACCATCGGCAAGGGCATGATCGACCTCAGCATCGTCACCCAGTACGTGGTCTTGTCCGGGCTGATGGGTGCGATCGTGTGGGACCTGCTCACCTGGTGGTGGGGACTGCCTACTTCCTCGTCGCACGCGCTGATCGGCGGCTACGCCGGCGCCGCCATGATGCGCGCTGCCTTCGTCTGGGGACCGTCCCGCATGTTCAGCGTCATCCTGCCCCACGGTTGGACTAAGACGCTGATCTTCATCGTGCTCGCTCCGCTCATCGGCATCGGCCTCGGCTTCATCTTCATGGTGGCGGTCTTCTGGATCTTCCGCCGGCGAGCTCCGCGACAGGTGGACACCTGGTTCCGCAAGCTTCAGTTGGTTTCGGCTGCGGCATACAGCCTCGGCCACGGCGGCAACGACGCGCAGAAGACGATGGGCATCATCGCCGGCGCTCTCTTCACCGCCGGCTATATGAGCAAGGAACACTTTGCGGGCGACTGGGGACACTATAAGTGGTTCATCATCCTGGCCGCCAACGCCGCGATCGCCGCTGGCACCTACTTCGGCGGCTGGCGCATCGTCCACACCATGGGCAGCAAGATCACGAAGTTGAGACCTGTCGGCGGATTCTGTGCTGAGACCGCCGGTGCGCTCACGCTGTTCGGCACGGCAATCGCCGGCATCCCGGTAAGCACCACCCATACCATCACCGGTGCCATCATGGGCGTGGGCGCTACGCAGCGCCTCTCGGCGGTGCGCTGGGGAGTGGCCGCGCGCATCGTGTGGGCCTGGTTGCTGACCATCCCGGCCTCGGCCGCCGTCGCCGGCCTCACCTATCTGATCCTGCGCGCTTTTCACACCGGCGCATAGAGATTGCAGGCGTCCCGCAGCGCGGGGCACCTCAACTGTCCGGTTGTTCGTTTTTCTCTAGAGCGTGTTTCATAAACAGTGCCTCAGGGTAATCCAGAAGCACGCGAGATAGAAGAAGGCCCGGTAAGTGGCAAGCAGATGCTCGTGACGAACCAGCAGCCTGCGGAACTGGCCGAGCCAAGCGTTCGTGCGTTCCAC
>CAINCZ010000127.1 GCA_903847195.1 uncultured Acidobacteriota bacterium
GACCCGCTCTCCGTCAAGCTGGCCATCGAGCACATCACGGCCGACCGCAAGAACCTGCCCTGCTTCCTCGAAATCGACACCTGGCGGCACTACCACCACGCCGGCGGCATCGCCGGCAGCGCGTTCGGCTACCGCAGCAAGGAGCAGGAGGCGGAGTGGCGCGCCCGCGATCCCCTGGTGCAGTTCGAGGCACGGCTGCGTCAGCGCGGCGTCAGCGCGGCGGACATCCAGAAGCTGCAAGAGCAGGCGCAGGCCTCGGTCGACGCCGCCTCGGCCACGGTGCTGAGCACCAACGCCGCCGGCGCCACGGTGATTCGCGACGAGCTCTGGCCGACCGTCGACAGTGCGCCGTACGGCTTGCGGGACGAAGGCCTCGGCCGCATCGGTCCGTTCGTGGAGGCTGCGGATTGCGCCTGCACTCGCGAGATCAAGTACCCGGACGCCATTACCGAAGTCACGGGGCGCTGGCTGGAAACGGACCCTGCCGTGGTGGTCATGGGCGAAGAAGTCTGCAATATGGGTGGCGGCGCCTACGGGGCGACCAAGGGGCTCGCCAAGATCTACCCCGGGCGCGTGCGCAATACACCGATCACCGAGGGCGGGTTCTGCGGCCTGGCCGGTGGCGCGGCGATGAACGGCATGCATCCGGTCGTCGAACTGATGTTCTCGAGCTTCGGGCTCGTCGCTGCCGACCAGCTCTTCAACCAGATCGGCCAACTCGGCCACATCTACGGCGGCAATGTCTCCGTGCCGCTCATCTGCCGCACGCGCGTGGCGGCGGGATTGGGCTACGGGGCGCAGCACAGCATGGATCCGGTGGCGCTCTTTTCGATGTTCCCGGGCTGGCGTATTGTGGTTCCGACAAACAGTTTCGACTACATCGGCCTGTTCAATGCGGCCATGAAGCTCAAGAGCCCGACGCTGATTGTCGAACACCATGGCTTCTACAGCGAGACGGGAAAGATTCCCGCCGGACCGCCCGACCACGTCGTCGAGATCGGCAAGGCGGCCGTGCGGCGCGAAGGCACCGATGTTACGGTGCTGGCCTACGGCTGGGGCGTGCGACTGGCCGAGCGCGCGGCGGCGCAGCTTGCGGAGGAAGGGCTGGCAGCGGAGGTGATCGACCTGCGCACGGTAGACGATGCGTCGATGGACTACGAAACCATCGGCCGCTCGCTGCGCAAGACCGGCGCGCTGATGACCGTCGAAGAAGCCCAGGCCTGCAACGCGATCGGCCCGAAGCTCATCCGCGCCTGCGAACAGCGTTGGTTCGATTATCTCGACGCACCCGCGGCGAGTATCAACGCTCTCGATATCCCGCTGCCCGTGTCGCGGCGCATGGAACTGTTGTGCCTGCCGAGCCTGGAGCAGACGGTGGCATTGATGAGAAAGGCGGCGCGGAGGGAAGTGTAGGAGAAGATGTTTCAGGTTCAGGGACAAGGCGGCAAAGCAGTGATTGCTCGCCGCCCAGAGCTTGCGCGCCTGACGCTCCACATTATTGCTTCGGCCCTATGAAGTATGAAATTTCCGTCATACCGGCGAAGGCCGGTATCCAGAGCTGGCGTGGATTTATCTCCTGGACCCCGGCTTTCGCCGGGGTGACGCCCCGATGGAAGTCCTCCTAGGGGACGACTTCATACATTTGCGGGCCGGATCAATAGTAGCGAATAAGAAAAACCGACCTTTCGAAACGGGCTACTCCCTTGTTATTACTTGCCGACAGGGCCTTAAATCAAACATTTAATTTGATTTATTCACAGAAATTGTCTTTTTGTCAAAATAAGTACAAGTTCGTTCATGATCAGTGACAAAATTGTAACAAATTGATTTGTTTATATAAATTAAAAGACTTTGTTGTGGCAAGGTAGGGTGCCTGATTGTGGAGAGGGCTATTGATTCCATTTCTACAACAATAGTGCGATAATAACCTTATCGAAAACCGATGAGGTGAGTTATGCCGCGTCCACCACGAGGTCAAGAGGATGTTGATCGTGCGCTGAGTCGCATTGTCACCGCGACGACGATTGAGCAACTGC
>CAINCZ010000128.1 GCA_903847195.1 uncultured Acidobacteriota bacterium
ATTGTTCTGGCGCGGAAGGAGATGGACTGACATGACGGACGTCCCGGTCCCGATTTCCTGGTATCTGACGCTGAGCGCGGTGCTCTTCGTGCTGGGCGTGGCGGGCTTCGTGTTCCGGCGCAGCGTGATCACGGTGTTCATGTCGATCGAGCTGATGCTGAACGCCGTGAACCTCAGCTTTGTGACGTTTTCCTACCAGCTCAAGCAGGTGAACGGGCACCTCTTCGCGTTCTTCGTGATGGTGGTGGCGGCGGCCGAAGCGGCCGTGGGCCTGGCGATCATATTGACGGTTTTCAAGAACCGCGAGACTTTGAATATCGATGATGTGGATTCGATGAAGAACTAGATGCAACTCTGGCTCATACCCGTACTTCCGCTGGCGGGCTTCCTGATCAACGGCCTGCTCGGGCGACGGTTCTCCAAGGGGACCGTCAATGCCGTTGCGATCGGCAGCGTGGCGCTTTCCTTTGCCTGGGTGCTGAAGACTGTCTTCACTCTCGGTGCCCTGGCGGGCGTCTATAGCGAGCATTACTTCACGTGGATCCAAAGCGGCGTGGTCAATATCGGGTGCGATTTCGGCGTCGATCGGCTCACCATCGTCATGCTGCTGGTGGTGACCGGGGTGGGCGCGTTGATCCACATCTATTCCGTCGGCTACATGGCGCATGAAGGGGGCTACTACCGGTTCTTTGCGTTTCTGAACCTCTTCATGTTCTTCATGCTGGTGCTGGTGCTGGCCTCGAACTACCTGGTGATGTTCGTCGGGTGGGAGGGCGTGGGGCTGTGCAGCTACCTGCTGATCGGGTTCTACTTCGACAAGAAGTTCGCCACCGACGCCGGCAACAAGGCCTTCATCGTGAACCGCATTGGCGACTTCGGCTTCTCGCTGGCCATGTTTTACATGGTGAAGAATTTCGGGTCGCTCGATTTCGCCACGGTGTTTAAGCAGGCGCCGGGCGCGCCGGAGGCGACGCTCACCATCATCGGCCTGCTGCTGATGCTGGGCGCGTGCGGCAAATCCGCGCAGCTTCCGCTGTATGTCTGGCTGCCCGACGCCATGGCGGGCCCCACGCCGGTTTCCGCGCTGATCCACGCCGCTACCATGGTGACCGCGGGCGTTTACATGACGGCGCGGTCGTGGGCCATCTACACACACGCGCCGGCGGCCATGAACGCCATCGCCATCATCGGCTTGGCCACCGCGTTTTTCGCGGCCACCATTGGGCTGGCGCAGAACGACATCAAGAAGGTCTTCGCCTACTCGACGGTTTCGCAACTTGGATACATGTTCCTGGGCGTGGGCTGCGGGGCGTTTTCAGCGGGCATTTACCACCTGGTGACGCACGCGTTCTTCAAGGCGCTGCTGTTCCTGGGGGCGGGCAGCGTGATCCACGCGCTTTCGGGCGAGCAGGACCTGCGCCATATGGGCGGCCTGCGCAAGAAGATCCCGTGGACGTACGCCACCATGATGTGCGCGGCGGTGGCCATTGCCGGCGTCCCGCCGTTCTCGGGGTTCTTCAGCAAGGACGCCATTCTGGTGGCCGCCCATCAACACGCGCCGTGGATGTACTGGCTGGGCACGCTGACCGCCGGCATAACCGCCTTCTACGTGTTCCGCGCCATTTTCCTGGCCTTCTTCGGCGAGTACCGGGGCGACAAACACGCGCACGAATCGCCGCCCGTGATGCTGATTCCACTGGCGATTCTGGCGCTGCTGTCGCTGACCGGCGGGTTCCTCTTCAAAGTGCCGCAGTTCCTGGCGCCGATCTTCCCCGCGATGGAGGCGCCCGAAGACCCCGCCCTGGTGGCGATTTCGGTGGCGGCGGG
>CAINCZ010000129.1 GCA_903847195.1 uncultured Acidobacteriota bacterium
GCCTTTCCGCGCCAGTTTCACCTGCGAACGCGAAAAGCCGACGGCCCCGTGCTCGCCGCTTTCCGACCTGCGCATCGAATTCTCGGTACCGGTGGAGGCGAAGCAGGCCGCCAGTGCCCGCCTGGTTTTACCCGAGGGTACGCGCTCACCCCAGGTTCAGGACGGCGAGGGCAGCCGTGAGAACACCGTGCGTGATCTCGTCTTCAAGCGCCCCTTCGCGCAGAATGCCGAACTGAAAATTGAACTGCCGGCCGACCTGAAAGATGAGGCCGGACGCGCCTTGTCCAACGCCGCCAGCTTCCCGCTTACGGTGCGTACCGGTACGCTGCCGCCGCTGGCCAAATTCCCCGGCGCCTTCGGTATCGTCGAGCTGAAGGAAGGCGGGGTGCTTCCGGTCACGCTGCGCAATGTCGAAGCCAGCCTGCCGGTAGCCAATCTGCAGATGCCCGCCGAGAACGCGCATCGCTTTGCCGCCCAGCGCCTGAGCGACGATGCCGAAGTGATCGCCGCAATCAAGGCCATCGCCCGCTTCGAGCAGCAGACAAAAAGCTACAGGATCGGCGCGGGCAAGGAAGCGCGCGATTACGATGACCCGTACTATGCCCGCGAACTGCCCTTCCTCAAGGACAAGGCCGGGGTAGCCCGGCGCGAGTTGCCCAAGCCCGGCGGCAGCGCGGAATTCGAGGTGGTCGGCATTCCGCTGCAGAAACCCGGTTTCCATATTGTCGAAATCGAAAGCCGGATGCTCGGTGCCGCGCTGCTCAGCACGCCGAAGCCGATGTACGTGCGCACCACGGCGCTGGTCACCAACCTCTCCGTGCATCTCAAGCGCGGCAAGGACAACGCGCTGGTCTGGGTGACGGCGCTTGACAGCGGCAAGCCGGTTGCTGGCGCCGAAGTGCGGGTTTCGGACTGCGACGGCAAGTCGCTATGGCAGGGGCGCAGCGACGCCCAGGGCCGGGCGCTGATTGAAGCGGCACTTCCCGCCGAACTGAACTGCAAGGAGGCCAATTTCCTGTTTGCCAGCGCGCGGCTCGGCGAGGACTACAGCTTCGTGCGTTCGGACTGGAACGAGGGTATCGAGCCGTGGCGTTTTGGCGTCGAGATCTGGGGCGACAGCGAAGCGCGCAAGATCCACACGATCCTTGACCGAAGCCTGCTACGCGCCGGGCAGACGCTGTCGATGAAGCACATCGCACGCGAGCGCGGCAGCCGTTCCTTCGCCTTTCCCGAGGCGGCAAGCCTGCCGGCCGAACTGGTAATCCGCCATGACGGCAGTGGCGACGAGTTCCGCCAGGCGCTGAGCTGGGACAAGCGGGGCGTGGCCACCAACCAGTGGAAGATTCCGGAGTCGGCCAAGCGTGGCTCCTATCAGGTCGAACTGCGCAGCGGGCCGAATGGCAGGGGCGGCAGCACTGCGACCACCAGCTTCAATGTGTCCGATTTCCGCCTGCCGGTATTTACCGGCAGCGTGCAGGGCGTTCCGGGGCGGCTGGTGGCGCCGAAGGACGTACCGCTGGTGCTCGGGCTATCCTATCTCAACGGCGGCGCGGCCAAGGGCGCCAAGGTCGACGTATCGGCCACGCTGCGTCCGCGCTGGCCGGAGTACAAGGGCTATGACGGTTTCAGTTTCCTCGTCGACTTTGACGAGCAGGGGCGCTCGGCTTTCGCGGTTGATGATGGTCGAGAGCGTGAGCAACTGCTCGCCAACAAGCTGCCGGTGACGCTCGACAACGCCGGTTCGGGCAAGCTGTCCGTGCCGCTGCCCGCCATGGTCAAGGGGCCGAGCGAGGTCTATGCCGAAATGAGCTTTGCCGATCCGAATGGCGAGATCCAGACCCTGCACGGCTCGGTCGAACTGGCGCCGGCCAGCGTAGTGGCCGGCATCCGCGTCAAGGACTGGGCGTCAGTCAAGGAGAACGGTGCCGTCGAGATCGTCGTCCTCAATACGCTGGGCAAGCCGGTGGCCGATGTGCCGGTCAAGGTCAGCGCCAAGCGGCGCATTGACTACAGCCACCGCAAACGCA
>CAINCZ010000130.1 GCA_903847195.1 uncultured Acidobacteriota bacterium
CGGCTGCGGCGGCAGCTTCACGTGGTAGACCTGGGCCACGGCGTCGGCCCAAGCTTCCAGTCCTAGCCGAGCGTCAGCGAAGTAACCCAGAGCGAAAAGCTCGCCCTCCGCCGACTTGCCCGGAGCAATCCGTAGCCGGCCATATTCGACCTGCGCGTCCAGACTCGCCAGGTCGCCGTCGACCTTTGTGAAGATCACGCCGCTGCCACGATCGTGCGTGAGCCAGCCGCCGACCACGCCGTTGCGGCTGAGGGGTTCCGCGACGGCCTGCCAGGCGTAACTGCCGGGATTCTTGTCCAGCGGCAACAGGCCACCGGTGCCCATGCTCGTCAATTCCGCCGCGGGCTTACCCAGATCCAGGCTGACAGACACCGTCCGAATTTTGTTCAGCACCTTGGCTTCCGCACCAGCATTCGGGAAAGTGGCGCGAAACAGCGCGAAGGGCAGCTTAGGAAAGAGCATGATCCTGTCAGCCGCGCCGGAAAGATATCGCACTTCGAGGGCCTGCCCGTCACCGAATATCTTGTCGCTGGCCGTGGTAGCCTGGGCCGTGCCTTGGGCTTCGGTCAGTTGGCCGTCGGTGATGAACCGCTGGCCGGTGGGCAGGTTGACGATCGTGACTTTGCCGCTGGCCGTCTCGTAGGAGACACGCAATGCATCATTCTGAATGGAGATCACGGGTTCTGCTCCGGGCAGGTGTGTCCCGGTCAAGAGGACCACGGCGAAGGCGACCGCCATGGTTCTTATTAAGAGGTCTCTCTGTCTGTTCACGGGAAAGCTCCTTTCGTGCGGTGGAGTGCGGACTACGGCCCAATCTGTCTAGCCGCGTAAGGCACAGTCGGCTCTTGAGTTATCGCTATGCGAAGCAACGCATTCTGACCGACCTATGCTTGCAATTCAAGCGAGCAAGCGTATCCTTTAGATGAGTTTTGTTGGTTCATCCGAGAGGAGCGGTGGTTTGCCTACGCGCCGACTCGATGCATGAGTGAATTCTTGTTCCAGTACCAGAAGGTAAATCCCACGACCTGGGTTTACCTTTCGTCGCTGCTCATGATCGGCCTGTACTTCAAATTCGGCCGTTTCTGGAGCGTGCGCAATCTGGATTTGGTGCTGTTGATTCTATTGGCGCCGGGCTTGTTGATGGCGCAGTTTGGTGGCGAGCAAAAGCGGTTTGCGTGGATGGAATCGCAGCGTGTCAAATCAGACGCGGTGGAACCGTCAGACGGACCGGCGGCGAAGGTTTCGCCAGAATTCCAGCCCGCTTCGAGTCGGCCGCGGCCGGAGGCTGATCTGAGACCAGCTAAGACTGAGTCGGCCGGCGCCTCGCCAGCCGTTCGGCCGACGCCACCGACAGGCGGCGATGCGAGCGATCCAAGCGAGCCAGCTTCGGCGCAGCCGTCGTCGTCAAGCCCGGTGAAAGACCGGCTGGAGCGGAGCCTGGCAATCGAGCGACTGGGATATCTGTGGCTATTCGCGGTCGGGGCCCTGTGGCTCGTCCGGCTGCTGCTGGATGCGACGATGGTGCGGCGGCCGCTCTTGGAGCCGAACCTCAGCGCCGGTGGCTTGACGTTCCTCGGCTGTTCCCTGCTGGTGTTCCTGATGGCAAACGTGATCATCAGCCCGCCCACGAAACCGGAACTCGCCGGTACGCCGGTGGTCGAGCCGATGATCA
>CAINCZ010000131.1 GCA_903847195.1 uncultured Acidobacteriota bacterium
AGACCTCGTCGGCCATCGGCTTGAGCATGGCGGGATGTTCCAGCCAGTGCTGCGCCGTCGTGAACGATTCGAACGACACCCGGTTCGCGCCATAGACATGGCTGGCGATCACGGCGTTGGGATTGAACGCGCGCAGATAGTTGGAATTATCGACGAAGCGCGGATCCGTTTTGGTCGGACGCGCATTCCAGAACTCGCCCATCGGCAGATCCGTCATGCCCTTGACGCGCAGGCTGCTGAACACATCGCCACCCTCGGTTTGGAGCTTGAGGCCGTGCTGATGGCAGAGCTTGCGGAATGTGCCGTAGTGCTCGTCCGCCAGCAGCTCATCCACCGTCGCCACAAAGTCGTTTTCGACACGGCCGGCTTGTGGCTGACCTGCGAATTTCTTCCCAGCCAGCACCGGCAGCCAGGGAATCAAGTCGTACTTCCGGCGAGCGACGAACTGCGCAGAGAAAGCGCCTGTCCAGTCGAAGTGGCCCAGTTCGACGCTGTCCTCGTGGAAGAAGTCCAGCGTCTTGCCTACGTGCGGACCGGCGGCTGCCAGTAGCGGCACGCCAACTTTGTTGAAGAACAACTCCATGATCGGCGCGCTCAGGTGGTCGATCTGGAGTCCCGTGAAGCCCGGCGAATCCTGCTTCATCGGCACGAAGTTGGGCACATAGGCAAACCGGAACACGCGCCAGCGACCGGCGGGCGCCGACCAGTTCAGCGTACCATCGGGCTGCATCTTGTCGTCGAGCCGCAGCAGCGAATCCGCGAGCAACTCGCCCTTCGCGTCCTGACGATAGGCGAGCACGGCGATGGGCTGGAAATGCCCTTTGGCCCTCGCCGAAATGCCCGCCCGCTTCCCTCGCCTGAATTTATCGGGTGGCGGCAGCATCTTGGCGAACTCCGCCGGTCCTGTCACCGCGGTCTCCGACCACACCAGCATCTGCGCGCCCTGCTCCGGCGTAACCCACGGCGCGCCCTGATACCAGCCATTGCTCATCACCGCGCTGACCTTGATCCCCAGCCGCGCCGCCTCATCGAGCGCATAGCGGAACAACGTCAGCCACTCCGGCGAGAGGAACACCACGCCGCCGGTCTCCACCGTGGCGCTGTGTGCCTTGGTCATGCCGAGCACGACGCGCCCGATGCCCGCGAGCTTCATCGCCTCCAGGTCGCGGTGAATGCCTGCCTTCGTGACCGTGTTGGCCCAGAACCAGAACACCGCGATCTTGTTCGCATCCGACGGCTGACGGAAACCTTCCTCCAGGTTTGCCGCCCGCGCTTGGACGCCGCCGAGTCCCACCAGCAATGCGAGACCCGTCGACCACAACATGTTCCTCATCGCTCTCATGTGGTTACCCTCACCTCGATCCTCTCCCCCGAGGGGAGAGGAAGGCAAGCAGGCCCACGCCACCTGCGACGCAGATTCAGGGCGCCACGAGCAACAAGACCAGCTTCTTCGCGTGAGCATTGGCTGCTCTGGCTGCCGCCTCTTCCTCCCTCTCCCTGCAGGGGAGATGGCCGGGGTGAGGGTGCTAGCGGGTGCGTCTCTCGCGCACGTCCGCGTTGCAAACACGGGAGCAGCGTGAAGGCTTGAAAACCGCAGTTGGGTGGCTGGCTTGACTGCTTCGGAGCGGCGGCACTCCTGCCGCCGAAACCACCGCAACCCCCTGCGGCCTGGTGCGCGCAGCGAGAGCCAGGCCTGCGCTCGACAATCTGGCTGTGGCGGCAGGAGTGCC
>CAINCZ010000132.1 GCA_903847195.1 uncultured Acidobacteriota bacterium
CCGGCGCACGTGGAAATCTACTGCGACGGCAAACCGGAGGGCGCGGCGCGTCTGGTTGACGCGGTCGTTAACGGAAGGACGTACCGGTAATGTGGGAAACCTACTTCGGCTTCAAGAAGACGCCCTTCTCCGACTGCCCCGACGCCAAACAACTGTTCGCCTCGGCCGCCTGGCAGCAGGTCAAGACCCGGCTCGAGTTCCTGACCCAGCACCCCGGCGCGGGCTTGCTCACTGGCGAAGTGGGCGCCGGCAAGTCCACCGCCGCGCGCGTGTTCACCGCTTCGCTGAACCCGAGCCTCTACAAGATTCTCTATGTCCACTTCGCCACCGGCTCGGCGCTCGACTTACTGCGCCAGATCGCCCTGGCGTTGGACCTGGAGCCGGCGCACTTCCGCGGCGACCTGGTGCGGCAGATCTCCGATGCCATCGTGCGCTTGAACCAGAGCAAGAAGCAGCATCCGATTCTCATTTGCGACGAAGCGCATCTGTTGCCGCATCCGGCGCTCGAGCAACTGCCGCTGCTGTTGAACTTCGACATGGACTCCTCGCGCTATCTCACGCTGCTGCTCATCGGCCAGCCGTTGTTGCGGCGCACGCTGTCGCTCCAGATGCATGAGGCGCTGCGTCAGCGTATCGGCGTGCACTATCACTTGGAAGGACTCACGCGCGAGGAACTGGACGCGTACCTGGTCCAGCAGTTGAAAGCCGCCGGCGTCACGCAACCGCTATTTGACGACACCGCGCGGCAAGGGCTCTATCAAGTCACCAAAGGCATTCCGCGCAAAGTCAACAAACTCGCGATGACGGCCTTGCGGCTGGCGGCCGAGCGCAAGGCGCAGATGGTGGACGAAGCGCTGCTGCTGGATGCCACCGCCGAGGCGTTGCTTTGAAGTGATCGCGGCACCGATCTTCCGCAAGGGGTCGCGCCCGAGCGGATGCCCAAGGCCGATGCGACGGGGCTGGCTCCGGAGAAATCGGCTGAACAGAACCCTCCGGCACTTTCATCGGGGCCGGAGGGTTTTGCCGTTTACCGGCCGCCTCGCCCCATTTCTATGGTGGAGTCTCGGAGCGGAGGCCTTGGGTACTCAACGCGACGACCGCCCGAAGGGCGTCCAAATTCTTCGCCGCGCTGCCAGCGTGAGCTACCAGGATGACCACCGCGAAACTGCGAAACTCAACGGGAAACAGCGTGAGAATCTCGGGGGGAAAGAGCGTGACCCGTTACCCACTTGCCGTCGTAACGCGCTTCCTCCTGGATCTTGTCCTCATCCACGGAGAACTTCTTCCCGCCGTCTTGCAGGAACTTGCGATACCCTTTGTTGCCCACCAGCGCCTTGTCTCCTTTGCCCAACGCGACGCGCAGCGAGGCCACCACAGCCTCGCGATCCAAGCGATCCTTCTTGGCTTGGTCCTCGTTCACGCACACCACATAGCGGCGCTTGTCCTCCACCCAGACTTCTTTCACCTTCAGTGGCGAGGGATCGTCCCGGTCGTCGCTCTTGGGATACACTTCCGCATAGCGGC
>CAINCZ010000133.1 GCA_903847195.1 uncultured Acidobacteriota bacterium
AAATCCCACACAAACAGGTTCATCTGCTGCTTCTCGCCGAGCAGTTCGACGACTGCATACTCGCCGGGCGGCAGCGGCTCCTGCGGCGTGATCTTCACCCAGGGGCCGGCGACGGGTTCGACCGTCGTGGCGATGTACTTCTGCTGCTGGCTGACCTTGCCGTACATGGCGATGCGCAACGCCCCGACCACGCGCGTGTTCTTTTTCGCGTCGCTCTCGGCGCGCACGATGCGGAAACGGTCTTTGGCGGCAATGGGCGACTGGCCGCGCGCGGGTTCATCCGGGTCTTCGTCAACGTTGACGTAGATATATGGATTTCCGACGTGCGACTGCACGCGGGCATGCGCGCCGGGCAACTCGATCGTCTGCTTGGCGCTGGCCAGCGGATTGACGGTGGCGCGCAGCACGTTCTTGCCGGTGTTGCGCTTGACCTCGCCGCCGTTCTGCACGACTTCGGTGAGCGTGGCCTGCTGGTTGACCACGTCGAGCAGATAGACGCCGCCCTGCCGCGGCAGACGCAGGCCGGGGGCGACCTCGGGTGCGAGATCGGCCTCGCGGCGGCGCTCGGCCTGTTCCTCGGCGTCGATTTCGCGGGCGCTCGGAGTCATGGAGCCGGCGACATTATCGCGGGCGTATCTCTCGGTGGCGGGCCAGTCGATGAGGCTGACCGGAATCTCTTCCCACTCGTAGCGCTCGGCGCTCAGGTAGCGGACGCGGTCACCGGTGATCTCGTATCGGGTGATCGACTGATAGGAGCCGTCGCGCAGAAAAAGCCGCTTGACGTCCAACTCGCGCGGGATGGGCGGAGCGGTGGGGGCCGCCTGAACCGGGCGGGTGACACCGCCTCGCGGCGGCGCCTGCGCGTGGGCACGCACCAGAGCCGACAAAGCCGCCAGTCCGGGCAGCAGCAGCGCAATGAGCCAGAATAAAGACTTTTTTCGCATCGGAGCCTACTCAGCAGAGCTTACTCTCTAGTTGCAGACCACCACAAATGGTAGCGGGCCGGTGCCCGGTCTCGTGGAAGTAGGTGGCGGAGCGGGTGCACAATGGACGTGCGCGAAAAATCGTTGGCCGCAGGGGCATTCACCCGTTCCCGAACCGCCCCAACTTGGGGCATAATGGGAAATGAACCCCTCCGGACCAACTCAACCCCTACACAATCGATTCGACCGAGGTGCCCATGTCGGCTAAGTACATTTTTGTGACTGGAGGCGTGGTTTCCTCTCTGGGGAAGGGGCTGGCCGCCTCTTCAATCGGCTGCCTGCTGGAATGCCGGGGCCTGAAGGTCTCGATGCAGAAGTTCGATCCGTACCTGAATGTCGATCCCGGAACGATGTCGCCCTTTCAGCACGGCGAGGTCTTCGTCACCGACGACGGCGCAGAGACCGATCTTGACCTGGGCCACTACGAGCGCTTCACCCACTCGAAGCTCACCCGCGACCACAACTGGACGACCGGCCGCATTTACGAGCAGATCATCGCCAAGGAGCGCCGCGGCGACTATCTCGGCAAGACCGTGCAGGTGATCCCGCACGTCACGAACGAGATCAAGGCGGCGATGAAGAAGCTGTCGGGTGACGTGGATGTCTGCATCGTCGAAATCGGCGGCACGGTGGGCGACATCGAGTCGCTGCCGTTCATCGAGGCGATCCGGCAGATGCGCCAGGAGCTGGGCCGCGAGAATACCCTGTTCGTCCACCTGACCCTGGTCCCCTACATCGCGGCGGCTGGCGAACTCAAGACCAAGCCGACCCAGCATTCAGTGAAGGAACTGCTCAGCATCGGCATTCAGCCGGACATGCTGATGTGCCGCACGGACCGATTCCTGGCGAAGGAAATCAAGTCGAAGATCGCGCTGTTCTGCAACGTCGAGGAAGAGGCCGTGATTACCGCCAAGGACGTGGCGTCGATCTATGAGTGTCCGCTCAACTTCTGGCGCGAGGGTGTGGACCGGCTGGTGGTCAAGTACCTGCATTTGCAGGCTGAGGAGCCGAAGCTGGACCGGTGGGAAGACCTGGTGCAGCGCGCTTACAATCCGCAGGGCGAGGTTTCGATTGCGCTGGTGGGCAAGTACGTTGAATACGAGGACTCCTACAAATCATTGAAAGAAGCGCTGATGCACGGGGCGCTGGCGCACAACCTGAAACCGCGGCTGACCTGGATTGAAGCCGAAGGACTGGAGACGGCGGACCGTTCCTACGAGGCGCAACTGGAGGGTTTCGACGGAATCCTGGTGCCCGGCGGATTCGGTAAGCGCGGAGTGGCGGGCATGCTGAACGCGATCCGCTATGCGCGCGAGCAGAAGATCCCCTTCTTCGGCATCTGCCTCGGGATGCAGACCGCGTGCATCGAGTTTGCCCGCAACGTCTGCGGCATGGAGGGCGCGCACTCGACCGAGTTCGATCCGGCGACGCCGCACAAGATCATCTACAAGCTGCGCGAGCTGCGCGGCATTGAGGAACTGGGCGGCACCATGCGGCTGGGCGCGTGGGCATGCCAGTTGGTTCCGGGATCGTTCGCGCACCAGGCCTACGGCACAACCGAGATCAGCGAGCGGCACCGGCACCGCTATGAGTTCAACCAGGACTACCGCGAGCAGATGGTGGCGGCGGGTCTCGACATCACGGGCCTGACGCCGGACGGGACGTACGTGGAGATCGTGGAGCTGCGGGACCATCCTTATTTCCTCGGCTGCCAGTTCCATCCCGAGTTCAAGTCGAAGCCGCTGGAGCCGCATCCGCTGTTCACCTCGTTTATCGGAGCAGCCAAGCAACTGCGCGGCGGGCGCGCGCAGAAGGCGACGGAGTCGGACGCTGAGCTTTTCCTGCGGCCGGAGAAGGTCCACCGGCCGTGAGCACTTCGGGGTCATCCTGAGCGCAGCGAAGGATCTGTTTTTAGAATTGCTGCCAAGGACGCATTATGGCGCGTGATTCGCGGCAGTACTATTACGGGTATCTGCTGGCGAGCCGCTCGCGCGTACTCTGCATCGGGGTGACCGGGAATCTGACGCGCAGGGTTTGGGAGCATAAGAACGGGCGTGGCAGCGAGTTCACGAAGCGCTACCGAGTGAACCGGCTGGTCTGGTACGAGGCGCACGCCGCTGCCGCCAACGCCATTGCGCACGAGAAGCGGTTAAAGGGAATTACGCGGGCTAGGAAATTACAGCTCATTGAATTGCACAATCCCACATGGGAGGACTTGAGCGCGGGGTGGGGCGAGGTTGACCCTTCGCTGCAATCGGCATGGAGCGTGGAGGAGCAGGCGAGCAGGAAGGAAACAACAGATTCTTCGCTTCGCTCGGGATGACCACTCCAAGAGTGAGAGGACGGCGGTTCCGGAATGAACAGTGAGTTTGAAATCGGCAAAGTAGTGGTCGGCGGCGGCGCCCTGTTCGTGATTGCCGGGCCGTGCGTGATCGAATCGGAGGAGCATGCCGTGCAACTGGCGGGCGCCATCCACGAGGTCTGCGCGGCGGCGGGCGTGCCGCTGATCTTCAAGGCCAGCTACGACAAGGCGAACCGCACCTCCATCAAGAGCTTTCGCGGGCCGGGGCTGAGGGAAGGCCTGCGCATCCTGCACCGGATCCAGCAGATGCTCAAAGTTCCGGTGCTGACCGACGTGCATGAGGCAGCCGATGTGCCGCTGGTGGCCGAGGTGGTCGATGTGCTGCAGATTCCGGCCTTTCTGTGCCGCCAGACCGATCTGCTGGTGGCGGCAGGCAGGAGCGGCCGGGCGGTGAATATCAAGAAGGGACAGTTCATGTCGCCCTGGGACATGCGGCACGCGGTGGACAAGGTGCGGCAGTCGGGCGGTGAGCGGGTGTTTCTGACCGAGCGCGGAGCTTCCTTCGGCTACAACAACCTGGTGGTGGACATGCGCTCGCTGGCCATCATGCGCGAGTATGCGCCGGTGGTCTTCGACGCCACCCACTCGGTGCAACTGCCCTCGGCGGGAGTGGCGGGCGAGGCCGTCTCCGGCGGTCAGCCGCAGTACATTCCACTGCTTTCGCGCGCGGCCGTGGCGGCCGGGGTCGATGGTGTCTTCATGGAAGTGCACGACCATCCGGCGCAGGCGAAATCCGACGGGGCGAACGCCCTGCCGCTGGAGCGTTTCAAAGGACTGCTGGAGTCGCTCAAGTCGGTGCACGCGGCGGTGACCTCCGTATGAAATCGATCGGCGAAAACGTAGTGCGCATTGAAGCCGAGGCCCTGCGCCAACTGGCCGACCGGCTGGCTGGCCCGATGCAGCCTGCCTTCGAGGCTGCGGTCGGGTTGCTGCTCTGCTGCGCGGGGCGCGTCGTGGTGAGTGGCATGGGCAAGAGCGGAATCGTGGCGCGCAAGATGGCGGCGACGTTCAGCTCTACCGGCACGCCCGCGCTGTTTCTGCATCCGGCCGAGGCCGTGCATGGCGACCTCGGAATGCTGGTGGCCGGCGACCTGGTCGTGGCGCTCTCATACGGCGGCGAGACCGAAGAGCTTCTGCGGCTGCTGGCGACGATCAAGCGGTTGCAGGTGAAGCTGATTGCGGTGACGGGCGAGTTGGACTCGACGCTGGCGCAGGCAGCCGACGTCGTGCTGGATTGCTCGGTGGCCAAGGAGGCCTGCTCGTTGGGGCTGGCGCCAACAACGTCCACGACGACCATGATGGCGCTGGGCGATGCGCTGGCGGTTACGCTGGCCGGGCGGCGCGGCTTCAAGGAAGAGGATTTCGCCAACCTGCATCCGGGCGGCAAGCTGGGCAAAAAGCTGGCGCGCGTGGCTGACCTGATGCACGCGGGCGATGCGATTCCGCGGGTCTTAGCGCAAACGCCCATGACCGACGTGATCTACGAGATGTCGTCGAAACAACTGGGCATAACGACGGTGTGCGACGGCGACCGGCTGCTGGGCGTCATCAGCGACGGCGACCTCAGGCGTTTGTTGCAGCGGCGAGGCAAGGAAGTCCTCGACCTGGCGGCGGGCGACTGCATGACGGCCAATCCGAAGACGATCAGCCCGCGCGAGTTTGCCGCCACGGCGCTGAACATCATGGAGCAGAAGAAGATCACGAGCCTCGTGGTGGTGGACGAGGCGGGAGTCCTGCGCGGCATCCTGCACCTGCACGACCTGTGGGGAACCCAGATGGTGTAGGGATTGCTTAGCGCTTTGGTTTTCGTATAGGGGCCGCCTTGAGCGGCTTTTCTTTTTTGGGCTGGGATCTGGCGGGGAAGCTGTGATGGTGGTGCGCCATATCCACGCGCAGCCCAACAAAAGCCACGCCTTCGTTCTGCAGGCGAATACGCTGTTCCAGCCCCATCTCGCCCGTGCAAAGAACCTTGCCCCCGGCCCCCACGACTCGTTGCCACGGAACCGTCCCATCGGAGGCGTGCAGCGCCCAGGCGCACTGGCGGGCCGCGCCGGGGAACCCGGCGGCATAGGCCACGTCGCCATAAGTAGCAACCTTGCCTTGGGGAATGCGGCGCACTTGAGCCAGCATCTTCTGGAACATCCTGTCCATGGCAGTACTGTAGCACCGCCGGAGTGGTGCGTTGCGGTGCCCCACATCTGCCAGATTTTGGCAGATGTGGGATTTGTTGGTTCCCGACTCTGGCAGCATCTGGGTTGGTCTTTCCGGCCCGTACCGCGCATCTAGATAAGCGCCGGGGAGCGTGCCATGCGTGCTTGGTTGAAGAAGTTGCTGTTTACGGATCTGGTGAAGGGGCTGGCCGTCACCTTTCGCAACCAGAATCCGAAACAGATTTACACCGAGCAGTATCCGCTGGAGCGTCCGCAGGTGGCGGAGCGGTTCCGCGGAGCGCCGCGGCTAAACGTGAATTCCGATACCGGCGAGACTCTGTGCATTGCCTGCGACCTTTGCGCGCTGGCGTGCCCCGAGCACCTGATCGTGGTCGGCAGCGAGCGCAACCCGCAGACGCGGCGCAAGGAGCTGACCAACTTCACTTACGACACGAGCCGCTGCATGTTCTGCGGGCTGTGTGAAGACGCCTGCCCAACCGATGCGCTGGAGTTGACGCAGGACTTCGAGATGGCCGGCTACGAGCGCCAGGGCGCGATCCTGGATCGCAAGACGCTGGAAGAGGGGCCGAACCCGAAGCAATATCGGCGCTGAGGGCGGCGGCGAAATCTCATCCCCGAAACGAAGCAGCCCCGGCCATGGCCGGGGCTTGCTGCTGTTGGGGCTGGTTTGTCGCTTACTGGTAGAGACCCTTGCGCACGGTCTTGATGCGGAAGACGCCGAAGGGTTCTCCCACGCTGATGTAGAGCGAATTGGCATCGTCGCCGCGACCGAAACCGAGATTGGTGATCAGGCCCACGCCGGGACCCTCGAGGTACTGCACCTGCCCATCGGGGCTGACGACGGCGATGCGGGTGTTGGGCTGATGGGCGTTGCCGTTGTGCAGCGCGAGGTAGAGATTGCCGTCGGTGTCCATGGCCGAGCCGTCGGAGAGGATGTTCAACTCGCTGCGGAAGACGACCTTGGGATTGCTGATATTGCCGTTCTTGTCGAGATCGTAGCGGACGGCGCCGCCCATCTTGATGTCGAACTTGTCCTTCTCGGGGCCGTTGGGGTTGGCGCGCAGGCGCTGGTTGACGGCGTTGCAGGCGACGACGTAGAGATACTTGTCGCCCGGCGAGACCTCGATGCCGTTGGGACGGAAGATACCGGTTTCCAGGCGCGTGAGCTTGCCGTTGGGATCAATGCGGTAGACGGCGTTGGGCAACTGCGGCGGTTCATCGCCGCGATAGCGCGCGTCGGTGAAGTAGATGCGTCCCTTGCTGTCGCTGGTGAGGTCGTTGGCGGCGTTGAGCGGCTTGCCTTCGTAGGTCTTGGCGAGCACCGTGACCTTGCCGGTCTTGAGGTTGCGGCGCAGTACGCCGCGTCCGCCGCCGTCGGCATCCTGCGCGATGATCAGGTCACCCTTGCGGTCGATGTGCAGGCCGTTGGCCATGCCGCTGGGCTCCATCACCTTGGTAGCGGCTTTCGTCTTGGGATCGATGCGGTAGATGGTGCCGCCCGGGTTGTTCTCCTTCATCAAGGCCTTGTACGTCATGTCGGTGACGTAGATCTGGCCGTCTTTGGCAGCGACGACGCCTTCGCCCCAGACCTTGCCGACGCGCGAGACCTCTTCCCACTTCGCGCCCGGGGCGATAATCTGCGGAGCCGATTGCGCCCACGAAATCGTGGTGCCGAGAATGACCAGTGCCAGGCAGAGCAACGCCAAGCGCTTCCAGCCGATGGCCTGAGCTTGCATCATGGAATCCTCCTGTGATGCGGGAGGTCGAGTGAAGGCGACGCTCCCGTGACCTGCATTGAGTGCTGCGGATATGCGCACGCCAGCATACAAAAAAAAGCGAGCTTTGTCGCCAAAGCTCGCTCGTTGCCGCTTGAGGCGGCGTTCAAATTGAAACTAGCGGGTCATGGTGCCGTCCCACGTGCTGGCCTTCTTCGGCACGGCCTTGCCGGTGAACCAGGTGGCGGTGACGTTCTTGCTCTCGGTGTAGAAGATGAAGCCGTCGCGCCCCATGCAGTGCAGGTCGCCGAAGAACGACTGCTTGTGGCCGGTGAAGCCGAAGATGCCGAGCGGCACCGGGATGCCGACGTTCACGCCCACCATGCCGCCGTCCGTGCGCTTGCTGAACTCGCGCGCGTAGTGCCCGCTCTCGGTGTAGATCACCGAGCCGTTGGCGAAGCGGTTGTTGTTCATGATCTTCAGGCCTTCTTCGAAGTTCTCGACGCGCTTGATGCAGAGCACGGGTCCAAAGATCTCTTCGGTGCCGCAGCTCATCTCTTCCGTCACGTTGTCGAAGATCGTCGGGCCGACAAAGTAGCCGGTCTCGCAGCCGGCCGGGACTGTAGGCTTGCGCCCGTCGAGCACCAGTTGCGCGCCTTCCTTGATGGCGGTTTCGATCCAGCCCATCACGAAGTCCTTGTGTCCCTGGTTGACGACCGGGCCGAGGTCGGTGGACTTTTCATAGGCCGGACCGAGCTTGAGTTCGGAGGCGGCTTTCTTCAAGCCTGCGACCAGTTCGTCGGCGACCGCGTTCTCAACGACAACGACCGGCAGCGCCATGCAACGCTCGCCCGCGCAGCCGCAGAAGCTGTTAATGATGCCCTGGATGGTGCGCTCCATGACGCAGTCGCGCAACACGAGCGCGTGGTTCTTGGCTTCCGTCAACGACTGGGCGCGCTTGCCGTTCGACGCGGCGGTCTTGTATACGTGCAGGCCAACCGAGGTGGAACCGACGAAGCTGACGCCCTTGATCACGGGATGGCGCAGCAGGATCTCGGCCTCGTTGCGGCTGGTGGTGACAATGTTGAGGCAGCCGGCCGGCAGTCCGGCTTCGTACCAGAGTTCAGTGATGCGCAGCGCGCACTGCGGATCGTAGCTGGCGGCCTTGAGCACCATGGTGTTGCCGGTGGCCAGGCAGATGGGAGCCATCCAGCCCTGCGGGATCATGGCCGGGAAGTTCCACGGCGCGATGCCGGCAAACACGCCCAGCGGCTCGTTGTAGCGCACGGTGTCGTAGCCGGCCGAGACGTTCATGACCGACTCGCCCTTCATGATGTGGGGCGCGCCACAGGCGAACTCGACGACTTCGATGACTTTCAGGACGTCGCCCATGGCTTCGTCCCACTTCTTGCCGTTTTCCAGGGCGCAGAGATACGTGAGCTCGTCGAGGTGCTTTTCGAGCAGGGTCTTCATGTTGAACAGCACCTGCACGCGCTTGCTGACCGGCGTGTCGCGCCACGCGGGGAAGGCAGCGGCGGCAGACTGGATGGCTTCTTCCACTTCGTCGGCCGTGCACTGCGGAGCGTGCGCAATGATCGCGCCCGTCGAAGGGTTGTAGCAGTTCATGTACTTCGTTGTTTTGGAGTCCTTCCACTGACCCCCGACGCAATAACGCAGCCGCTTCGGGTGCTCCTTGCTGATGGGGTCCTTCTGGGACTTATCGATGGTGAAGTATTGCACTACATCGGGACTGACGGCGGTAGACATTGCTGACTCCTCCTTGGAGCTTCGGCAGGTATGGTGGGGCGGGAACAGGCAGGTCTCCAAGTTGGCGCGAGCCGCGCGTGTCCAACCGGCCCTCTTGCGATTTATATGAACTTTTGTACAGGGGAACCCTGTATTTACCTATCAAAGCTTCGTTGATTTCAGGGCGGAAGTCCAGAAGTAAATATCTGAAAAATCAAGCGTTTTTGCCTATCTCGGTGATAGTTTTTGCATATCGTGCCGAAAGGATTAAGCGCTGATAACCCAAGGGATTACTGTGTTCTTCCGCGGTCGTGCGGGAGGGAAGCTGCTAAGGCCGGCGCGCGCTGACCGGCTGAACAGAGTGGTTGCGGGGCGGCGCGAAAAATAGAACAAGTGGGCGTGGCAGTCGCAGTCGGAAGAACCGAATCCGGCGAAGGGCGCCAGCGCACCCGGCGCGCGCCCGAAGGCGCGGGACCACGAGTGTTCGGTGGCGCGGCGGTCGCAGGTTGTCCAGACTTCCTTGACTCCGACAGCGGCGTGGTGGCGCAGGTAATCGATGTGCCAGTGGGGACGGACGACGGGCCTCAGATGATGCAGCAGGCGGGCGCGCAGGCCGCCGGGGCCGCGGGCGCTGCCGATGTAGACGTACCATCCGCGGCGTAGCGGCAGAGTGCCGAGACGCCCGACGGAGACCTCGGCGCTGCCGGCACAGCGCAGGATGAGTGCGTAGGTGCCGGGGCGGGCGGCGAACGCAGGCGCGAAGTTCGGAGTCAAATCTCCCATAGGGCCGCCTTTGAAACGCTATTTCGCGTCGGGCAGAATGCTGACGATGGACTTGCCGTCGTCGCCCATGTATCCACGCAGCATGCCCGGAGTGTTGAAGGGCATCGCGAACTTGCCGTGGCGGTCCACGATGATGAACCCGCCGCTGCCGCCCAGGGCGCCGATCTTCGCCATCACGGCGGCCCCTGCCTGAGCCGCAGTCATGCCCTTGTATTCCATCAGAGCGGAGATGTCGTAAGCGGCGACGGTGCGAATGAAGTACTCGCCCTGGCCGGTGGCGGAGACGGCGCAGGTGCGGTCGTTGGCATAGGTGCCGGCGCCGATGATGGGCGAGTCGCCGACGCGTCCGACCCACTGGTTGAGTATGCCGCCCGACGAGGTGCCGGCGGCAACGTGCCCGGCGCGGTCCAGGGCGACGACGCCAACCGTGTCATGGCGGTTGGCGGTGGGCGGCACGAGTTTGGGCGCGGGTGTGCCTTCGCGTTGCTGCGCGCGGCGCAGCGAATCGAGTTTGGCGGGCGACGCGAAATAGTCCGCGCCGACGGGCTCGAGCCCTTCGCGCGCGGCGAAGGCTTCGGCTCCGGGGCCGACCATCAGCACGTGGGGTGATCGGTCCATGATGAGGCGCGCGAGGCGAATCGGATTGCCGACGCGGGTCAGATTGGCAGCGGCCCCGGCCCTAAGCGTGAAACCGTCCATGATGGCGGCGACGGCTTCGGCGGTGGCGGCGCTGGTGAGCGTGGCTCCCTTGCCGGCATTGAGCACGCCGGAGTCCTCCAGCACGGCGATGGCGGTCACGACGGCGTCGAGGGCGGAGCCGTCTTTCTCAAGGATGGTCTGGCCGCGCAGCAGGGCCGTCTCGACCGCCTGCCGCAATGCCTTTTCGCGCTCCGGCGACAGCGGAGGATTGGTGAAGTCTCCGGCACCGCCATGCACGACGATCCGAAACGGCGCAGGCGGCGCGGCCGCGGCGGATGGCGGCGCTTGCGCGTGTACCGAAACAGCCAGCAGGCAGAGCAGAGCGGCGGCTAGCACGAAATTCATGCTGAGAGTGTACTCCCGCGCATCATATGTTCTCAGCCCGAGGGCGAGCGGCGGGCTCGAAGGCCGCCTTCCGGTTGCGAATTTCCCGCCATGCTGGCTTAGTCCGCCGCCGGCATTGGCTGGAGGGACTATGGAGGACTCGCACGACCGCAGCACGACCGCCGATGCCGCAGAGCAGGACGGCGTTGACCGCCGGGGATTTTTGGAATGCATGGCCTGGGCCGGAGCCGGGCTGATATGGACAATGGCTGGAGGCGTGCCGGTGTCGCGTCTGCTGGGAGGTCCGCTGCTGGCGGCTGCCAATCAAGGGATCTTCTCGTTTGTGCAGATCAGCGACAGCCACATCGGCTTCGACAAGCCGGCCAATACCGATGTGACACGCACACTGCAACTGGCCGTCAACCATGTGCAGGCGCTGAAGCCGGCGCCGGAGCTGATCCTGCACACGGGCGACGTGACACACCTGTCCAAGCCGGGCGAGTTCGACACGGCGCAGCAGGTGCTCACCGGGGCCGGGTTGCCGCAGATCTTCTACGTGCCGGGCGAGCACGACGTGGCGACCGACAACGGGCAGCAGTATATGGAGCGCTACGGCAAGGGCACCATGGGAAGCGGCTGGCGCAGCTTCGATCATCGGGGCGTGCACTTCGTGGGGCTGGTCAACGTCGTGAACCTGCGCGCGGGTGGCCTGGGACTGCTGGGCGAGGAGCAACTCAACTGGCTGCGGCAGGACCTTGAGGGACGCAGCGCGAGCACGCCGGTGGTGGTGTTTGCGCACATTCCGCTGTGGAGCGTGTATCCGGCGTGGGGCTGGGGCACGGAAGACAGCACCCGCGCGCTGGCGTTGCTCAAGCGGTTTGGGTCGGTGACGGTGCTGAACGGGCACATCCACCAGATCATGCAGAAAGTGGAAGGCAACGTGAGTTTTCACACGGCCATGGCAACGGCGTTTCCGCAACCGATTCCGGGGACGGCACCTTCGGCGGGGCCGCTGAAGGTGCCGGCGGCCGAACTGGAGCGGGTGCTGGGAATTACACGGGTGAACTTCGTGCAGGGCCAGCAGCGCCTGGCGGTGGTGGACGCTCCGCTGGCGGGCACTCCTCCGGAGCGGGCCGAGGCGGTGTTGCGTGCGGCGGCGGCGGCCTTGCCGGCCGCGGCTCCTGCGGCAGCGACATCGGCGCAATCGGTCACGATCGACAACTTCGTGTTTGCGCCGAAGGACCTCACGGTGAAGCCGGGCACGGCGGTGCAGTGGACGAACCAGGACGACAGCCCGCACACGGCCACGGCCGACGACGGCTCGTTTGGCTCGCCCGTGCTGGACACGAAGCAGAGCTACGGGTTCACCTTTGCCAGGGCGGGACGATTTCCGTATCACTGCAAGCTCCATCCGGGGATGACGGGCGTGGTGACAGTGCAGTAACAGCAGGGCCAAAACGGCAACAAGGCGGAGCGCGTTCGCCGGCGGCGCTCCGCTGGCGCCGGGATTTTCGGCCTATAATGAACGGCGCGCCAAGGGGCCGAAACACCGACAGGCGGGAAAGGCAGGGCGGCTGATGGCACTGAAATTCCGCGGCGTTGACTTTGCGCAATTCGATTCGCTGCTCACCGGCGACGAGTGCCTGGTGCGCGACACAGCGCGCCAGTTTATTGAAGACAACCTGATTCCCATCATTGAGGAGTGCAACCGCGCGGGACGTTTTCCGCGCGAGCTGGTGCTGCCCATGGCGGAGCTTGGCTTCTACGGCGCCAACCTGGAAGGCTACGGCTGCGCGGGCATGTCCAACGTGGAGTACGGCCTGATCGCGCAGGAACTGGAGCGCGGCGACAGCGGCGTGCGGTCCTTTGTCAGCGTGCACTCGTCGCTGTGCATGTATCCCATTCACAGCTTCGGCAGCGACGAGCAAAAGCAGACTTGGTTGCCGCCGATGCAGCGCGGCGAGAAGCTGGGCTGCTTCGGGCTAACCGAGCCGGACTTTGGCTCCAACCCCTCCGGCATGCGCACACGCGCGCGCAAGGATGGAAACGACTACATCTTGAATGGCGAAAAGACGTGGATCACCTCGGGGTCGATTGCCGACGTGGCCGTCATCTGGGCGAAGAACGAGGACGAAGGCGGGCGGGTATGCGCCTTCCTGGTGGAGACCGACCGGCCGGGCTTCCGCGCTGAGGACATTCACGGGAAGTGGTCGCTGCGGGCCTCGGTGACCTCGTCGCTTTCGCTGCAGGAAGTGCGTGTTCCGGCCGGCAACAAGCTGCCCAGGACCGACGGGTTGAAGTCGGCGCTGCTGTGCCTGAGTCAGGCGCGGTATGGCATCGCCTGGGGCGCGGTGGGCGCGGCGATGGCCTGCTACGACTGCGCGTTGCAGTATGCGAAGTTCCGCAAGCAGTTCCGCGACCAGCCGATCGCCAGCCATCAATTGGTGCAGGAAAAGCTGGTGTGGATGATCACCGAGATCACCAAGGCGCAACTGCTGGTCTTGCAGGTGGGCCGGCTGAAGGACCAGGACAAAGCCGGGTACCAGCATATCTCGATGGCGAAGCGCAACAACGTGTGGATGGCCCTGGAGTGCGCGCGCATGGCGCGTGACATTCTGGGGGCAAACGGCGTGGCCGATGAGTATCCGGTGTTTCGCCACATGTGCAACCTGGAATCGGTGAAGACCTACGAGGGCACGCACGACATTCACACGCTGATCGTGGGCGGCAGCATCACCGGGATACCGGCGTTTTAGCGGCAACTACCCGAGGGGTCATGCTGAGCGAAGCGAAGCATCTGCTGTTGAACTTGTGCGCCGAAGCGCAGCCGGGCGGTGCCGCATCCAAAGCCGGTTGAATGCTTTCCTGCCCGGGCTCAATTCGAATTATCTGGAGAGTGAGTGATGGCTGACCTGATGACCTCGCCGGAAGCGCCGCGTCCGCTGCATGTCGTGTCGGAGGATGAGCAGCTGTTTCGCGACAGCGTGCGCCAGTTTGCCGAAGACGCCCTGCGGCCGCGGGTGCGCGAGATGGATGAAGCGGGCGTGTTCGATGCGGCGCTGATCGAGCAGTTTCATCAGCTCGGGCTGATGGCGATCGAGGTGCCTGAGGAGTTTGGCGGGGCGGGCGGCAGTTTCTTCGAGGCGATCCTGGCGGTCGAGGAGTTGTCGCGCATCGACGCTTCGGCCGGGGTGATCGTGGACGTGCAGAACACGCTGGTGAACAACGCCCTGCTGCGCTGGAGCACGCCGGAGCAAAAAAAACGTTACCTGCCGCGCATGGCGAGTGAATGGGTGGGCGCGTATGCGCTGAGCGAGGCGGCGAGCGGCTCGGATGCGTTTGCGCTGACGACCAGGGCCGAGCGCAAGGGTGACGAGTGGCTGCTCAACGGACGCAAGCTGTGGATCACCAACGCGAAAGAGGCAGGACTTTACATCGTGTTTGCCACGGTGGACCCGGCCCAGGGCTATCGCGGGATCACGGCGTTCCTGGTGGAGCGCAAGTTCGCCGGATTCACGGTGGGCAAGAAGGAAGACAAGCTGGGGATCCGGTCGTCATCCACCTGCGAGCTGATGATGGAGGATTGCCGCGTGCCGGCGGAAAACGTGCTGGGCGAGATCGGCAAGGGGTACAAAATCGCCATCGAGACGCTGAATGAAGGGCGCATCGGAATTGGTGCGCAGATGCTGGGGTTGGCGCGGGGAGCCTGCGAACAGGCGCTGAAGTATGCGCAGGAGCGCAAGCAGTTCGGACAGGCGATCGGCAGCTTCCAGGGAGTGCAGTTCCAGTTGGCGCAGATGGCGACCGAGATCGAGGCGGCGCGACTGCTCGTGTACAACGCGGCGCGGATGAAGGACGCCGGGATGAACTTCGTGAAAGAGGCCGCGATGGCGAAGCTCTACAGTTCGCAGGTGGCCGAGCACGTCACCTCGAAGGCGGTGGAGATCTTCGGCGGTTACGGATTTACGAAGGACTATCCGGTGGAGAAGTACTTCCGCGACGCCAAGATCGGCGCGATCTACGAGGGCACGACCAACATGCAGCTGGCGACCATCGCCAAGCTGATCATGGGCAAATGAAAAGCACGAGTTGTCACCCTGCTGATGACGGGCAAGTGAAAAGCAAGAACTGTCATCCTGAGCGCAGCGAAGGATCTGCTGTTCGCTGCGATCGATCAATTCTCAGGTGGCCCACATATGCGCCTTCCTTGGCGCATATGTGGGAAATCCACAAACGCTGAGAACCAGCTGCCCCGTCCTCGCAGCTTTTGCTGGGGCGGGCTTCTGCCCGACAGCCCTAGCTTGCCGTGCGTGCGCGATAGGCTTCGACGGCCCCGCCGCGGGCGAGAATATCGCGCAGGAACTCCGGCAGGATGGTGCCCTGACCGTGCCACGGCCGGGTCAGGTTTTCCACCGCGCCTGACTCCGGGTCATACTTCACCTGATCGCCCGCGTTCACTGCAGCCGAGATGCCCGGACACTCGATGACGAGCAGGCCGAGGTTGATGGCGTTGCGGAAGAAGATGCGGGCGAAGGACTCGGCCACGATGGCGCGGATGCCGCAGGCGCCGAGCAGGGCGGGCGCGGCCTCGCGGCTGGAGCCGCAACCGAAGTTGGAGCCGGCGACGATCAGATCGCCGGCTTTTACTTTCTTCACGAAGTCCGTATCGATGCCCGACATGGTGTGAGGCAGCATGTCCTCGATGCGGGTGGAGTTCATGAACTTGCCGGGGATGATGGCGTCCGTATCGACGTTATTGCCGCAGCAGTGCGCCGCTCCGACGATGGCCTGTGTTGGCTCGCTCATGAGTATTTCCTCCCTTGAACCTGCAATCAGTGCTTACGACAGCGAACGCCGGGGTACCCCAGGTTCGCGCCGTGTCTTTCGGCGCTAACCTGGGCGACAGACACTCTATGACAGCGTGCGCGGATCGGTGAGTCGTCCGGTGATGGCCGAGGCCGCGGCGGTCTCCGGCGATGCCATGTATACCTTTGCCTGCTTGCTGCCCATGCGGCCGAGGAAGTTGCGGGTGCTGGTGGAGACGCATACTTCACCGGCGGCAAGCAGGCCGAACGAGCCGCCGAAGCAGGGTCCGCAGGAAGGCGGGCCGACCACCGCTCCGGCGTCCAGTAAGACCTCGAGGATGCCTTCGGCGGCCATCTGCTTCATGATGCGGTGCGAAGCCGGGATGACAATGATGCGAACCTTGGGATTCGGCACGCGTCCCTTGAGAATGGCGGCGGCGGCGCGCATGTCCTCGATGCGGCCATTGGAGCAGCTGCCGATGAAGACCTGATCGACGGCGACCTCGCCCGCTTCGGCGATGCTGCAAACGTTGTCGGGCGAGTGCGGCTTGGCCACGCGCGGCGTGAGCGGCGAGAGGTTGACCCGCACTTCGCGCTTGCACTCGGCGCCGGGGTCGCCCGAGCTGATGACGTCGCTCTTCATGGGGCGGCCGGCGGCGGCCAGGAAGTCGGTAGTGCGCTCGTCGAGCGGCATGAGCGCGACCTTGGCTCCCATCTCGGCGCACAGGTTGGCGATGCAGAAGCGGTCGGCCATGGTGAGACTGCGCACGCCGGGGCCGGTGAATTCGCAGGAGGCGTATCCGGCGCCGTCGGCCTTGAGGATGCCAAGCAACTCCAGCACCACGTCCTTGGCCGTGACGAGCGGCGCGAGCGCCCCCTCAAAAACGATGCGGATGGTCTCGGGCACCTTGAACCAGGTCTTGCCCTCGACCATGGCAAGTGCGGTGTCGGTCGAGCCGAAGCCGGTGGCGAAGCTGCCCAGAGCGCCGTAAGTGGTGGTGTGGCTGTCGCAGGCGACGATGATCTCGCCGGGGTTGACGTAGTCCTCGACCATCACCTGGTGGCAGATGCCCTTGCGCATGTCGAGGAACTCTCTGATCTCGAAGTCGGCGACAAACTTGCGGCAAAGGGCGTGGAAGTTGGCGGTGGCCTCAGTGGCGGGTGGCGCGTAGTGATCGAACAGGGCGACGATCTTTTCGGGAACACCGAGTTTGGTGACGCCCATCTGCTTGATCACGTCGGCGATGCCCCAGCCGATGCCTTCGTGGATGAGAATGCGGTCCACCACGCACTCGACGATTTCGCCGACGCGCACCTGGTCTCGTCCAATAGCGCGGGCGAGCAGTTTCTGAGCCATCGTCTGCGGCATCGTCGTTGAGCCCTCCTTGGTTTATGCGTGTCCGAGATATGCCTTGGCGACGGCAGGATTGGCGGCCAGTTCCTTGCTCGTTCCGCTGATTACGATGCGCCCGTTTTCCATGACGTAGCCGCGATGAGAGACGGCGACGGCGAGCGAAGCGTCCTGCTCGACCAGCAGGATGCTGGTGCCGCGCTGGCTGATGAGGATGATGGTGCGGAAGATCTCTTCGCGCACGACCGGAGCCAGACCCATCGAAGGCTCGTCCATCATGAGCAGCTTGGGACGCGACATCAGGGCGCGGCCGATGGCGAGCATCTGCTGCTCGCCGCCGCTCAGGGTGCCGCCTGCCTGCCGCAAACGCTCCCGCAGTCGGGGGAAGATGGAGTAGACATATTCACGGTCTTCCTGCTGCGCTTTCTTGTCCGGCTGCACGTAGGCGCCCATGCTGAGGTTTTCCTGCACCGTGAGGTCGGGGAAGATGTGGCGGCCCTCGGGGACGATGGCGATGCCCCGGGCGACGATTCGCGCAGTCGGCACGGCGGTGATGGACTGTCCGAAGGCAGTGATCTCTCCCTGCGTGACTTTTACTAGGCCGAGGATGCTTTGCAGGGTGGTGGACTTGCCGGCGCCGTTGGCGCCCAGCAGGCAGACGATCTCTCGCTCGCCCACCTCGAGGTCGATGCCCTTCAACGCGTGAATGTTTCCGTAACAGGCGTGAACGCCGCGCAAGCTAAGCAAGGGCCATTCCTTTTCCCAGATAAGTTTCGATCACCTGCGGATCGTTGGTGACGTCGCCCGGCAAGCCTTCGGCTATCTTCTTGCCCGAACTGATGACGGTGACGCGGTCAGAGACCTGCATGACGAGTCCCATGTTGTGCTCGACCATCAGAATGGTGATGCCGCGCTCGCGGATCTTGAGCACGAGTTGGCGCATGAAGTCGATCTCTTCCGGGTTCATGCCGCAGACCGGTTCGTCGAGCAGCAGCAGGCTGGGCCCGACGGCGAGCGCGCGGGCGAACTCGGTGAGGCGCTGCTGGCCGTAGGGAAGGTCGGTGGCGATACGGTCGCTGACCGCGGTGAGGCCGACGATTTCCAGGGCCTCGACGGCGCGCTCGTGGATGGTCTTTTCCTGCTCGAGAAAACAGCGGCTGTGAAACAGGACGCCGCCGAGCGAGCTGCGCTTCAGCAGGTGCGCGCCGATCCTGACGGTATCGAGCACGGTCATGCTGCGGAACAGCGCAATCTGCTGGAAGGTGCGGGTGATGCCGACGCGGGCGACGCGATAGGGCGACTGATTGGTGATGTCGTTGCCGGCGAACGTGATCCGTCCCGAGGTGGGCTTCAGCAGGCTGCTGATCATGTTGAAGGTGGTGGTCTTGCCGGAGCCGTTGGGGCCGATCAGGGCGTGGATGTCGCCTTTGCGCACGGCCATGTCGAGGCCATCGACTGCGGTGAGTCCACCGAACCGCCGGGTTAGCCGTTCCACTTGGAGAAGCATCAGACGTGGCTCCCCTTGGCGACGGTCTCGCTCGGCTTGCGGCGCTTGAAATATGGCGCGAGGCTGACGATGCCGCGCGGCAGGAACATCATGCACAAAATGAGCAGCGCGCCGTGAAACACCATCTTGAAGTCCTGCAGGAAGCTGAGCAGGTCGGGAACGAGCGTGAGCGCGACAGCGCCGATGATGGCGCCGGGCAAGGTGCCCTTGCCGCCGACCACGATCATCGAGAGGAAGGCAACCGACTCGGTGAAGGTGAAGGTGTCGGGGCTGACGTAGGCGCGATAGTGCGCGAACAGGCTGCCGGCGAGTCCGGCGAGGCAGGCGCTCATGGCGAACGCCAGCACCTTGTAGGAGAAGGGGTTGATCCCGGCGGCGCTGGCGGCGGCTTCGTTGTCGCGGATGGCGATGAAGGCGCGTCCCAGGTGAGAGCGCACCACGCGGTACGCCATCAGCGTGCTCGCCAGAAACACGACCACCAGCAGGTAGTACCAGCCGGTCTCGGAGGTGATGCGGCACTGGCCGAACCCCATCGGCGGGATTTCGGGAATGCCCTTGGAGCCGCGCGTGAGGCTCTCCCAGTTGTTGATGACGATGCGGATGATCTCGGCGAATCCGGCAGTGGCCAGCGCGAGGTAGGGGCCTTTTAGGCGCAGCGACGGCGCACCCAGCAGCACCCCGAACATGGTGGCGACGAGGGTGGCCGCGATGACCGCGGGAATGACCGGCCAATGGAGGTTCACCGTCAGCAGCGCCGAGGTGTAGGCGCCAATGGCAAGGAAGGCCGAGTGACCGAGCGAGAGCTGGCCGGTGTATCCGGAAACGAGATTGAGCCCGGTGGCCGCGACAGCGTAAATGAGTATGAGGTTGGTCAGGTGGAGGTAGTACGAGTGCGTCATTACCAACGGGAAGATGGCGGCGATCACCAGAATCAGGACGATGAACCGGGGCTTCATTTCACCGCCCTTTTGGCAGCCATCAGGCCGCGCGGTTTGAGGACAAGCACGAGCACGAGGATGACGAAGGCAGTGGCGTCCTTGTAGGCCGAGCTGATGTAGGCGGAGGCCAGGTTCTCGATGATGCCGACGCTGAGTCCGCCGATGATGGCGCCGGGCAGGCTCTCGAAGCTGCCGATGATGGCGGCCGTGAAGGCCTTGAGTCCGACGGACTGGCCCATGCCGGTGGTGACCAGGAACGCGGGCGCCAGCAGAATCCCGACGACGGCGCCGAGCGCGGAGGCCAGGGCGAAGGTCATCGTGTCCAGGCGATCGACGTTGATGCCCATCATGGCGGCGGCGGCCTTGTCCTGCGCCAGCGCGCGCATGGCAGTGCCTACCTTGGTCTTGCGCAGGAACCAGTTGAGCAGCACGACGAGCGCGACGCCGATGGCGAGAATCCAGAGATTGCGCGGCAGGATGTTCATGCCGAAAAAGCTGACGGGCTTGCGTCCGAAGACGTCAGGGAAGCCAAAGGAAAACGAGCCCCAGATGAGGATGGCGAGGTTGATGAACAGAATCGAGACGCCGATGGAGGCGATCAGGAAGTTCTCGCCCGTGGCGTGCTTGCGGAACATGTAGTAGTAAACGCTGCGGCGGATGATGCCGCCCAGCACCGCGCCGGTGATGCCCACCAGCAGGAACGAGAGCCAGTAGGGGAGATGGAGCAGGATGTGGAAGGTGAGCCCGAGAAAGGCTCCCATCATCACCATCTCTCCATGGGCGAAATTGAGGATGCCCATGGCGTTCCATATGAGTACATAACCGATGGCGACCAGGGCGTACATGGCGCCGATGGTCAGACCAGAAATAACTTGCTGAAAGGCGAACGACCATTCCGTCAAGGAGCCACTCCCGGCGACGCGGCGATACAGCTATGAGTAGCGAGGTAACGGCGGGGCAGCCATCACGAAGGATGCATGCCCCGCAGCCACAATCAACTAGAGACGGCGCAGGAATACGAACTTGCCGCCCTTCCACTGGCCGAGCAGGTTCTGCTTGAGCCCTTCGCCGTTGGCGTCGAAGGAGAAGGTGCCGCCCGGAGTCTTCACGCCCTGCAACTGGTGAATGGCCTGGGCGACTTTGTCGGAGTCGGTGGGGCCGACTTTCTTCACGGCTTCGGCGATCAGGCGGATGGCGGCGTCAGCGCGGGCCACGTTGTGATCGGCCAGGTAGTTGGCGTAGGCCTTGAAGTCCTTGACGTACTGCTGCACCAGCGGGTCGGGGTCGGAGTTGGCGAAGGCCACCAGCACGTATACACCCTCGGCGTTCTCAACGCCCGCCAGGTCGCGATACTGCTCCGAGCCCAGGCCCGTGACCCCGACGATCGGGAGCGTCATGCCCATCTCGCGCGCCTGCTTGGTGACGAGCGCCGCCGAAGGATCGTAGCTGTGGATGTAGAGAACTTCGGCGCCCGACTTCTTGACCTTGAGCAGCTGCGAGCTGAAGTCGCGGTCCGGCTCCTTGAAGAGCTCTTTGGCCACTGCCGGATAGCCCAGCTTGACGAGTTCCTTGGCGGCGGCGGTGGAAGCCCCCTCGCCGTAGTCCGAGTCGGACGCCATGATGGCGATCTTCTTCAGCTTCAGTTCGTTGACGACGAAATCCATCACCTGTGCGCCGGAGATGCCGTCGGAGACCGTGGAGCGGAAGATGTACTTGTTGCCTTTTTCGGTCAGTCCCGGGCTGAAGGCGGTAACGAACATCGGGACCTTGGCCTTTTCGACCAGCGGCATGGAAGCCACGGTGCCGGTGCTGTCGGCGACGAGCAGGGCCTTGGCGCTTTCCTTGTTGAGCAGCTTTTCGACCGTACTGGCGGTCTTAGTGGGATTGCCTTCGTTGTCTTCGAACTTCAACTCGATCTGCACGCCACCGGCGCCGCCGGCGGCATTGATCTGCTTGGCGGCAAACTCCGCGCCGTCCTTGATGTACTTGCCACGGACGGCGGCCCCGCCGCTCAGGGGGGCGGAAACGCCAATCACGAAAGTCTTCGGGGTCGATTGGCAGGCCGTCAGAACGAACAGTGCAGCCAGGCAGCCAACCACAAGCAGTGCTCTTGCTCTCTTCATCGCATCGCCTCCAACGGAAATTTGGTTTACAGCCTTTGGATCGGGCGAAAGGCCGGCGGAGTGTGCGCTCCGTCGGCGCTCGCCTTGCAGCCTATCGCTTGATTCCGAAATAGAACGGGGATAGATCGTTATAGCCGATCGAGCGGTCCGGATAGTCGGGCACGGGCAGTCCGTGCTCACGGCACCACTCAATGCGGATCAGGTTGGCGAACTTTTTGCGCTCCATGCCGGTGTGGTTGATCAGCCAGTTTTCCTCGGCGTCCTGAAGGGCGATATAACCCTTGGCGGCAGCGTCTTCAAAGATGCGCTGGCCCAGCTCGGTGCGCACGATGGCGGCATTGTGCACATGCTTGCTCCTGTCCGGGCGCTGGGTCTCGCCCAGCGAGATGTCGGACAGTTCGGCGGCGTAGTCCCAGCAGGTGCGGCAGCGCGGCCGGGTGTGCATCCAGATGAAGGTCAACTGATCAGGATAAGGAATGCCGTAGCTCTTGCCTTCCTTGTCCCACACGGTGAAGGCTCCCGGATAAGCGCCTTCGCGATAGGAAATCTTGGCGACGTTATCCAGCGAAATGCCGAGGCGGCGCTCGATGATGTGGGCCGCGCCGCGGGTGAAGCGGTTTTCGGCGCAAAACAGGCCGATGGTGAAAACCACGCTGCGCGCCAGCGGGCTGTTCTTCATGTAGTACTGCAGCGTGCGCAGGCCGTGCAGGTGGCAGGGCAGGCCGACGACGGCGACGCGCAGTCGCTGTTTGGCGGCATCGCGCAGGGCGTCGATCACACTGCAATGGGTGTACTTGGAGCCTTGCGTAGAGAGGATTTCCTCTTTCGTGCGCGAAAGCTCGGGCACCGGCACCCAAGGCTTCTCCTTGTCGTAGCCGACGCCGATGACGCCGTCGATAAGGCCGGCTTCCAGGGCGTAAATCTGCACGGCGGCGGCGGTGCCCGCGCTGGCGCCGCTCAGGCAGATTGCGTCGTCGACAGCGCGGGAGGTGTAAATCTTCCGGTAGTACCCGAGCAGGTCCTGCGAGTCGTTCTTGTTCTTGCCGAGGAAGTGGCGCTCCAGTTCGGCCATCTCGATGCGTTCGCCGGGACAGCAGGCGTAGCACATGCCGCACTCGTTACAGGTTTCCACGGCGCGGGTGCGCAACTCGCCGGGCGAAGGTTCCTCTCCGACCATCTTCATGCTGCCGGTTTCGCACACGGCGGCGCAGGTGCCGCAAGCCGTGCAGAGGCCGCGGTCGATGATGTCGGTAAACAGATCGGTGCTCGTCTTTCCCTTGAAAACCTTCAAGGTTTCTAAAGGCATGGTCCTCCCCTTCCGAACAAATCCTGGAGCAGAAAAGTGACGATCAGGAGGGAAAGTAAACCCCTCCTGCCCCGGGCTAGCTGGGGTTGCGGTGCCGTTGAGCCAATTTGGGGAATTTTATCCTTGCCGGGGCATTTTTCAACACTTAAAGCTGCGGGCGGCCCCGGAATGGATCGGCGAAGGGCGGTGGTGGGAAAAGCGACTCCGGCCAGCGCCTAAGGACCGAGCCCGGAGGCGGACTGAGGCTGTTGCGGAAGGCCTAGTCCAGCCCGACACTATGGGGTAGCTCTAGGCATATACCTACGACTTCAAGGTTGACGATGCTATGGGGGTCTGCTACAAGGGACGTTACCTTCTGGCAATCAGGAGAAGGGGGGACAAACGGTTTCCCCTTCTGGGAAGTACACTCGCTTCGGCTGTGGTCAGGCGCTGAACTGTAGCTACGCCATGTTTCATGGGCGGTGCTGTGGCGGCCTGTGCCGGGGGCTGGTTGCTTCTTCCGGGCGGTGTTTTCCGCTTTCCATGTGCCAGTTGCCGGCTGTTATCGGGTTATTGGCTGCGGTTCCAGTGGTCAGGGCTCCTTCTACGTTCAAGGGCAGTTGCTGCGACAGCTACGCGAACTGCGTTTCATAGGGGCGCCCGTTTCATAGCAAGAGCCGACCGGGGTTTGCGGTTACCGCCGGTTACGGCTGAGTATCCGGAGGCCATCGTGCGCCGACTTCTTCATTGCGCTCTCCTTCACTCCCGGCAGTTCACCTTCCTGCTTCTGATTCTCTCGATTGCCCTGGGCGCGAGCGCAGGCGTAACCATCGGGGGTACGCAATCGCAGACCAGCATTTCGGGGACTTGGACGGGCGCGAGCGGGGTCGTCACCGACGCCTCGGGAGTGGTGTACGTCGCCGTGAACGGCGGCGCGCATTCGGTGGTCAAGTACAACCCGACGAGCGGAATCACGACCACCTACATTGCCGCCGGGACGCTGATCAACGGCGTGGCATTGAACGAACTGCGGGACTTGATCTTCGACTCCACCTACTCCAACCTGTACATCTCCGACTTGGGCAATGGCCGGATCCTCAAGTGGTCGATCAGTTCCAACTCGCTCGTGCAGAGCTACGTGGGCTCGGGCAACGCCATGGCGCTGGACCACCTGGGCAACCTCTGGTTCGGCGACATCAACGGCGACGTGCGGCGAATCCTGTCGGGTACGACCACGGCTGTGCTGATGTACAGCGGTGTCGGCGCGGTCTGGGGCATGGCGTTTGATAGCGCCAACAACCTGTTCGTGTCGGACAACACCGGCGGCCAGATCATCCGCTATGCCTCGCCGGGCACCGGGCCCAGGACCACCTTCCTTGGTGCGGGCGGTCCGCGCGGGATGTATTTCGACGCCAGCAACAACCTGTACCTGGGGTTGAAGTCGAACACCGAGGTCAGAAAGTACACTGCGGCCTCGTCCTATGCGACCTACTCGACCGTCGCTTCGAACATTCCCGACGTGCTGGGCGTGACGCTGGCGTTCAACGGCGACCTCTACGCCACCGATTACGGGAATGGCGCGCTCTGGCGGGTGACGCCAGCGCAGGCCTTCAACGGAGTTTTCAGCCCGTTCACGATCGGCTCAAGCGCTACGACGCTGACGTTGAGCCTGCAGGTGACCGCCGGGACCAACATCGGGTCGATTGTGCCGGTCCTGCTGGGCGCCAGCGGTACGGATATCGCGGTGGGCAGCACGACCTGCACCATCGGCGTGTATAACTCGGCGACCAACTGCACGGTGACGCTGAACTTTGCTCCCGCCACGCCGGGCTACAAGCGCGGCGGATTGCGGGTGCTCGACAACAACGGCGCCCTGCTGGCTTCCGCCTACCTGAGCGGCGTGGCGCTGGGCGCGCGAATGGCGGTGATCCCCGGGGCGATTACGACGGTTGCCGGCACCGGCACAACTTGCGCCAATCCGGCGCTGCCCTGCGGCGATGCGGGGCTGGCCACCAGCGCACTGCTTACGCATCCCACGGATGCGGCGGTCGACGGTGCGGGCAACGTGTACATCGCCGATCACGGTGTCAACCGTATCCGCAAGGTGGTTGGCGGTGTGATTAACACCGTCGCCGGAGGCGGGGCTGGAGGCGATGGCGGCCAGGCCACCAGCGCCCAGCTGTCAGGTCCGTGGAGCGTTGCGCTGGACGGGGTGGGGAATCTCTACATCGTAGAAACCTCGGCGCACCGTATCCGCAAGGTAGATGCGATTTCGCACGTGATTACCACGGTGGCCGGCACGGGAACGGCGTGCGCCACCCCGACGGCAGTCTGCGGAGATGGCGGCGCGGCAACCAGCGCGCAACTGAATTTGCCGATTGGACTGGCAATCGATGGCGCGGGCAATCTCTACATTGCGGACACGTCGGATAACCGCATTCGGCGCGTGGACCAGGCGAGCGGGGTCATTACCACGGTAGCGGGTTCGGGAGGTTATTGCCTTTCCAACTGCGGCGACGGTGGGCTGGCCACGAGCGCGCAACTTGCCGGTCCGGAACAGGTGGCAATCGACGCCGGCGGCAATCTCTACATCGCGGACTTCGGCGATAACCGGGTGCGCAAGGTGGATGCCTCGAGCCACGTCATATCGACGGTCGCGGGAAATGGCTCCGCCTGCATCGGTGGGACCTTTTGCGGTGACGGCGCGGCAGCAACCGGCGCAACGGTCACTCCGCGGGCGGTCGATGTGGATGCGGCGGGCAACCTGTATATCGCCGACGAAGGCAGGAGGGTGAGGAAGGTGGATGCGGCCACGCGCATCATCTCCACCATTGCCGGAGATGGAACCGACTGCGCGACCAGCATCTGCAACGAGGGCGGCGCTGCGACCGCCGCCGCGATCGGAAGGCCGTTTGGCCTGAGACTCGACGCGTCGGGAAATCTCTACCTTGCGTTGGACGACGACAACGTGGTCCGCAAGGTGTCGGCCGTGGGCGCTCCCATGGTCTTCCCCGCGACGGAGATCAACACGGCAAGCCCGACGCAGACGCTTTACCTGACCAATATCGGAACCGACCCGCTGCAGCGGGGCATGTACCTGTCGGTAGCCGATTTCGCGGTGAGTCCGCCCTTGTGTGCCAGCCTGCTGGCCGCGGGAGATACCTGTGGACAACTGCTGTATTTCCAACCGAGCACCGCCGGCAACATCACCGGAGTCCTGACGTTTACCGATACGGTGAGCACCGCGACGCTGCCCGTGGCGCTCTCGGGCCAGGGCGTGGCGCCGAAGATAGCGCAGACGATTACCTTCCCGCCCCCCGGGGCGCAGACTTACGGCGTGACCCCGATCACCCTGACGGCGACGGCCAGCTCCGGCTTGGCGGTCACCTATGTCGTGTTGTCGGGACCGGCGACGGTTAGCAATAACACTCTGACAATCACGGGTGCCGGCACGATTTCCGTGCAGGCGACGCAGGCCGGCAACACCGTCTATGCGGCGGCGCCGTCCGTGACCATCAGCATCTCGGTCGCACAGCGTGCGCTGACTCTGCAGACTGGCAGCGACGTCAAGCGCTACGGCCTGGTGTATCCGACGGGTCCGGGTTCGACCTTGTTCTCGGTTTCGGCGGTAACGCCGCTGGCCCCCGGGGATGCCATTACTTCGGTGACGCTCACCGCCACTGGTTGCACGGGGGCGACGGTAACGGTCGGCACGGTTTGCACCCTCACCGCGACTTCGCCGGTGGGAGTGAACTTCAACGCCGCCAATTACAACATCACGGTCAACCCCGGCACGCTGACGGTGACTGCCGGCACGATCACCATCACGGTGAGCAACGTCAGCAAGGTCTACGGGACCACCCTGACCTTCGGCACGGTGACCACGGGTTATACCTACAGCGGACTGGCGCCCGGCGAGTTGGTCACGAGTGTGTTCATTGCCGCCTCCGGCGGCGCGGCGGCCACCGATCCGGTTGCCACCTACACCCTTACGGCGAGCGCCGCCACGGGCACCTTCAACCCGGCGAACTACAACGTCCCCATCACCTATGTGGCGGGCCAGTTGCAAGTGGTCGGCTATCCGGTAACCATCACGGCCAGCGACGACACGAAGCCTTATGGCGTAACGAAAACTTACGGTGCGAACCAGACGGCCTTCACCGCGACGGCGCTGCTGAACGGCGACATCGTGACGTCGGTGACGCTGGCAGTGAGCGGCAACGGCGGACTGGCGACCGCCGCGGTGGGCAGCTACACCCTTACGCCGAGCGCGGCGACGGGCACGTTCAATCCGAACAACTACCAGTTCACCTACCGGACAGCCACGCTGTCGGTCACCCCGGCGCCGCTGACGATTACCGCCCGCAGCGCCTCAAGGACTTACGGCCAGACGAGCGGCTACGGCGCCGGTTCGACGTTGTTCGATTCGACCGGCCTGGTCAACGGAGATGCCATCGGTTCGGTGACGATCACGCCCAGCCCGAACCCGGGAGGCACCTACCTGCCGGTCGGCAGCTACCTGCTGACGCCCAGCGGCGCGCTGGGTGGCTCGTTCCTGGCCAGCAACTACGCGATTACTTACAACACCGGCACGTTGACGGTCACGCGGGCATCGCTGACCGTCACGGCGACCAGCTACCCCAACAAGTTCTACGGGCAAACCTATCCGACAGGACCGGGGTCGACCAGCTTCACCACGGTCGGTCTGGTCACGGGCGAACAGGTCGGCACGGTGACCATTACGGCCAGCGGAGGCACGCTGGCGAACTCGCCGCTGGGGCCCTATACGCTGACGCCGAGCGCGGCGACCGGCGGCAGCTTCTCGGCGGGCAACTATGCGATTACCTACGTTGACGGCACGCTGACCGTGGTGCGGGGCCTGCTGGTCATCACCGCCTCCAACGACACCAAGCCCTACGGACAGACCAGAACCTACGGCGTGAGCACGAACTTCAGCTACTCCGGCAATGCGCCGGGAGAGACCGTCGGCAGCGTAATCATCACGGCGAGCGGCGGCACGGACGCCAACTCGCCGGTAAGCGTTTACTCACTTACTCCCAGCGGAGCCGCCGGCGGAACCTTCACGGCCAGCAACTACCAGATCAGCTACATCTCGGGGCAGTTGACCGTAACGCCGGTGCCCCTCAGGGTCACGGCGCGGGATGACAACAAGATCTACGGGCAGACCCGAACCTATGGCGCGGGCCAGTCGGCCTTTGACAGTGTTGGCCTGGTGCTGGGCGAGACCATCGGCTCGGTGACCATCACGGCCAGCGGGGGAGCGGCGGCCAACGCGGCCGCCGGCACCTACTCGTTGACGCCGAGCGGGGCAACCGGCGGGACGTTCGGGCCGGGCAACTACACCGTTACCTACGTGGCGGGAACGCTGACCGTCTCGCCCGCGGCGTTGTCGATTGCGGCGACGAGCGAATCGAAGACCTACGGCACGGTCAAGAACTACGGCACGGTGCTGCCTCCCGGGTTCTCCAGCAGCGGCCTGGTGGCCGGAGACGTCATTACCTCGGTGACGATCACGGTAAGCAACGGCGGCGGCGCGTCCAACGCTCCAGTGGGCAGCTACACGCTCACGCCAAGTTCGCCTGTCGGTTCGAACTTCACCGCCAACAACTACTCGATCACTTACGTGTCCGGCACGTTGTCGGTGACGGCCGCGCAGTTGATCATCAAGGCGAACGACGACGTCAAGGCCTACGGACTGGTGCGCACCTATGGCTTGAGCGCCACCGGCTTCACGCCGACCGGCCTGATGAATAACGAGAGCATCGGCGCGGTGACGATTTCGGCCAGCGGCGGCATGGCGGCCAACGCACCGCTAGGCAGCTATACGCTGACGCCGAGCGGGGCCATCGGGGGCACCTTCAATCCTACGAATTATTCGATCAGCTACACGCCCGGCGCCCTGTTCGTGGTGCAGGCGAGGGTGACCTTGACCGCGGGCAACGATACGAAGGTGTACGGAGACAGCCGGAGCTACGGACCCGGTTGGACGTCGTTTACCGCGCTGGGCATGGCTCCGGGCGAGACGATCACGTCGGTGACGATCACGGCCTCGGGCGGCACCTTGCCGACGGCGCTGGTGGGCAGTTACTCGCTGACGCCGAAGGATGCGACGGGCAACTTCACTCCGGCCAACTACCTGTTCACCTACCTGCCGGGCACGCTGACCGTTACGCCGGCGCTGTTGACGATCACTGCGGCCAACGACACCAAGACATACGGCCAGACCAGAACCTACGGCGCGGGTTCGACGCTGTTCTCGACCACGCCGCTCGTCAACAACGAAACCGTCACCTCGGTGACGATCACGGCCAACGGCGGCACGGCAGCCAACGCGCCGGTCGGCAGCTACCAACTGATTCCGACCCTGGCCTCGGGCAGCGGCACGTTTGCGGCCAGCAACTACACGATCACCTACCAGCCGGGCATGCTGTCGGTTACCCAGGCCACGCTGAACATCACGGCGAGCAACCAGACGAAGACCTACGGACAGGTGCTTGCCTTTGGCGCGGGCTCGACGGCGGCCACCTTCGACGGCCTGGCGCCGGGCGACGGCACGCCGACGGTCACGATCACGGTGAGCGGCAGCGGCGGAAGCGGTACGGCTCCGGTGGGCAGCTACGTGCTGTCGCCGAGTTCGCCGGTGGGTTCCAACTTCCTGGCTTCGAACTACCGGATCAACTATTACTCCGGCACGCTGTCGGTGATGCAGGCGCCGCTGACGATCTCGGCCAGCAACGACACGAAGAAATACGGCGAGACGCGCACCTACGGCACGGTGGCCACGGGCTTCACCGCTTCGGGGCTGGCCAATAACGAGGCGGTCGGGACGGTGGTGATCACGGCCACGGGCGGCACTGCCGCCGATGCGGTGCCGGGCTACTACACCCTGACGCCGGCCGGGGCCACGGGCGGCACGTTCATGGCCTCCAACTACAACATCCGTTATCAAACCGGCACGCTGACGGTCGTGGTGGGAACGCTGACGATCACGGCGAACAACCAGACCAAGGCATATGGCGTCGCGGCAGCCGGACTCGTCGGTACGGTGACGACCGGCTATGCCATCAACGGACTGTCGCCGACCGATTCGATCTCCGCGGTCACCATGACGGCCACGGGCGGCACGGCGGCGAGTTCGCAGGTGGGCACCTACACGCTGTCGCCGACCTCGGCGGCAGGCACGAATTTCAACGCCAGCAACTACTCGATCAACTACGTGAGCGGTACCCTGACGGTAACGGCGTTGCCGCTGTCGGTCATCGCCGGCAACGACACAAAGCTGTACGGGCAGACCAGGCTGTATGGCTCGGGCCAGACGCTGTTTACCTCGACCGGGCTCGTGAACAACGAGACGATCGGTTCGGTGACGCTGACGGCCAGCGGCGGTGGGACGGCGACTTCGTCAGTCGGCGTTTACATGCTGACGCCGAGCGCGGCGACGGGCGGCAGCTTCAACCCGGTCAACTACATCGTCGCTTATGTGCCGGGCACACTGACGGTGACCAAGGGCAGCACCGCGGTCACGCTCACGAGCGACCAGGCCACGGTGATCGCGGGCAACGCGGTGACGTTTACGGCCACGGTCAGTCCGTTGGGCACGACCGGAACGCCGACCGGCATCGTGACGTTTAAGGACGGAGCCACGACGATCGGCACGGGCGTGCTGAATGCGGCGGACGTGGCGACGCTGGCGATCAGTACGCTCGCCAGCGGGGCGCACTCGATCACCGCGGTATACGCGGGTGACACGAACTATGCGACGAGCACTTCGCCGGCGGTGACGCAGACGGTGCAGGACTTCCAATTCGTCGTCAACGGCACTAACGTGAACGGCGCGACCGCGCCGGTGCTGACGCAGACGGTGAGCAAAGGCAGCACGGCCACCTATAGCCTGATCATCTCACCGAGCCCGAACGCCACCTTCCCCAACGCGATTGCGCTGGCGCTGACGGGGCTGCCGGTCGGTGCGACGGCCACGGTTACGCCTTCGACGATTGCCGCCGGCGCCGGTGCCACGACCGTGACGGTGGTGGTGACGACGGCGGGCATGGCGGCGGCTCGTCCGCTGGAAGACAAGCGGATGCCGGGCGGCGCCGTGCTGGGCCTGCTGCTGCCGGCGCTGGGACTGCTGCGCCTGCGGCGGGTTGACCGCAAGACCCGGCGGATGCTGCTGCTCGGGCTGCTGCTGGTGGCGATCATGGCGCTGGGCATGGTTGGCTGCGGCGGTGGATCGACGCAGGGCTTTTACGGCAACAATCCGCTGACGTATAACCTGCAGTTGGTGGCAACCAGCGGAACGCTGCAGCATTTCACTACGATCAGCATCACGGTGCGGTAGCGGGAGGAGTCATGAGGCGGATCATTCTGCTTACGGTATTGGTTGTTTGTGGGGCGCTGCTGGCCCCGGGAGCGGAGACGCCCGAGTTCTCCATCAGCTACGCCTATCAGGGGTCGCAGCCCGTGCCGGCGAACAGCTGGTTTGGCATGAACGGGGCGCGTGGCGACGTGGTATGGAATTTTGCCCGGCACTGGGCGCTGGTGGGTGAAGTCGGAGGCTCACATACGAACATCTACGGGCCGACGAGTTCGCCGCTCACCATGATTACCGGCATGATCGGTCCGCGGTTTTACCTGATTCCGCGTGGGCGAAAGGAAAAGCCAATGCGGCTCAGGCCGTTCCTGCAAGTGCTGGGTGGTGCGGCGTACGCGACCGAAGGGAAGTTTCCGCAAGCTTTGGTGGTCAAGAATCAGGCGCATTCGGTGGCGGGGTCGGCTGGCGGCGGACTGGAGATGAGGGCGAGGAAGAATGTCTCCATTCGCCTCATCCAGGCAGACATCCTCTACACGCAACTGCCGAACGGATACGATAACTACCAGATGAGCTATCGCTTCGGCGCGGGCATCGTCTTTGATTTTTAGACGATCCGGCAGGGTAGAAAAAGAAAGCCCCGGCTTGCAGCCGGGGCTTTTGCTTGCGGTGAAGCCGCCAGGGCGGTTCCCGGGAAGCTGTATCCCGCTTAAACGGTTGTCATCCTGAGCGCAGCGAAGGATCTGCTGTTCTCTTCGAGCCGAGGGATACACCAACCCGCGATCTGCTCTAAGCGATCCACTGCCAAAGCCACGTATAGGCCCGCGCTTCGTAGGCCTCCCACGGCGTGCGGATCAGGCTCTCATCGCCCTGAACCCCGCCCAGTTCGGCCTTCTTCACACTCCACGGAGTGACGAGCTTCGGGAACACAGATGAGTCGACCTTGCTGGCGGGTGCGGGCTTCGGGCGCGCCTTGACCGACTTGTCGTAGACTCCGTATTCCAGCACTGCCTCGACCATGGCGCGCACGTTTTCCTTCTTCGCCGCGTAAGGAAGGTGGCAGCCGCCGCCGATCATGTATCCGCCGCCCTGGCCCACGGTCTCGCAGAGATGCTTCACGTGGCTGCGCATTTGGTCTGGCGTGCCAATGGCGAACTGCGAATCGTGAATGCCGCCGCAGATGCACTGGTGGTGGCCGATTTCCTTCTTGGCGCGCTGGATGTCGGACTGATTGTCGATATCGCAGATCACCTTGCCCTTGGGCAGTTCGAGCATGTGGTGCCAGTAGGGAGTCCAGTCGCCTTCAAGGTAGGCGCGGACGATGTACCCGGCGTCGATCAGCTTCTCGCAGACCTTCTTGAACGACGGCCAGTAGAACTTGTCGAACTGAGCGGGCGACATGAAGATCGCCTTGTGGGTGGGACAGAAGATCGGATAGCGCCGCAGCGGGTCGGCCCCGGCGAGCGCGAAGTTGACCATTTCATCGACCAGCACGTCGCAGGCGGCGATCACCTTCTGCGGACGCTTGTAGCAGTCCATCAGCGAAGCGGTGAGGCCGCGCAAGCTGTCGGCCAGCACGTCGAAGGGAGCCGAGAACTTGCCGAGCATCGGCTGCGGCATCCCGCGCTGGTTCTGCAACGTGAGCGAGCGGTTGCGCATGATCTGCCCGACCTGCGCGCCAACCATGCCGGACTTGAGGAAGGCCAGGTAGGAACGGGTGCTGCCCCGCTGCTTGAATTCACCGAGCAGGCGCGGGAGAAGCCGATCCACCAGGCACTCGGTCGGATTGGCGATCAGCGCGTCGTAATCGTCGGCCAGCATGTACTCGGCTTCGATGAACTGAAACTGCACTTCGGTGGACAGTTCGCGGCCCGGCACTTGGTATAAGCGCAGATCCACCGCATCGTATACCGGGGCGTAAAGGCGGTTGTTCCGCAGGACGTCGAACTCGGGGAAGTCCTTGCAGAAGGCCAGTTCCGACTGCAACCACTTGTCCGGGTCGTAGACGGTTTCCTGGTGGTTCTGGCCAAGGTAAGTCTCGGCGAAGTTGTTGGTGCCGGGAGCGATGGGAATGCGGTCCGTGGGCTCCAGTGCGATGGCAGCCTGATACCTGCCCAAACGCTCTTCGTAAAGCTGCTTCACGTCATCAGGCATATGCGGTGGTGCTCCTTGGATTAGGCCTTGAGCGGGCGAACACAAGGAGAGTGCGGGTCTTGAATCCTTGTGCGGCCGGCTCAGGAGTTTGTCAATTCAGCGGCATTGGCAGTATAGCCGCTCGGTGCCGATTCGTCGCCCCTCCGGCGGGCCTGATTTGCCAAGCAAATCCCCACCAGCACCACGACGCCTCCGATGACCTGATGACGGCGGGGAAGTTCGCCGAGGATAGGGATCGACAGCAGCGCGGTCACGACCACCTGGCCGAGCAGGGTGACGGAAACCGGAGCAGCGCGCAGATGGCCGAGAGCGTAGTTGATCGCCAGCCATCCCATCATTTGCGACAAGAGGCCCATGCCGAGCAGCGCCAGCCACGAGCGGGTCGAGTAGCCGCGCAAGGGCATGCCCGCAAAAATGTTGAGAAAAAAGAGCAATACCACGCCGGCCACATGAGAGATCGCCATGAAGGTGAGTGTGTCCACCTTTTCGCGCGCGCGCTGCACGGTGAGCAGGTAGGCGGCGTAGAAGAAGCTGGCGGCGATGGCCAGCAGGTCGCCGAGGTTCCAGTGGAAGCTGCGCCAGGAGGCGGCGCCGAGCAGGATCGACATCCCGGCGATGGCGACGAACAGCCCGCACCAGTAGCGGCCGGAAAGATGCTCGCGGAACAGGAACAGTGCGCCGAGGCCGACCCAGAGCGAGGCGTTATTGGCCAGCAGGGTCGCCGTGGCCGCCGAGGTGAGCATGATGCTGGTGTTCCACACGGCGAGATCGAGGGCGAAGAAGATGCCGCCGGCAGCGACGAGCATGATCTGCCGCCGCGTGGCACGCGGTGCAGACGCGCGCCGGCAGAGACTCCACGGCACGATCACCATCCCGGCGAACAGCAGGCGGTAAAAGGCGGAGACCATGCCCGGCACGGCGGCGATCTTGACGAAGATGGCCGAGAAGCCGATGCAGAGGATCCCACCGGCGAGCGCGGAATAGGCCAGCAAAGCCTGCTTCTTTTCGGGGTCGGTCATGAATACCTTGATTGTAAAGCTTCGGTCGGCCGGAAGCTGCTGCCGGGATGGGAATCAGCTGCGTCCATGGAAGCAGAGGAACCGGTCAGCGGCAGGCGGGATTTGGACTATCATTGCCGTAGAAGACAGGCATAGAACACGCTCGGGCAGCGGTTTTCCGGCCGGAGAGAGATGAAGGGCCTTCCCCCCGGTCGCTGCCGAGCGACGGGAAGGGACAATGGCGCCGACTCCGAACGAGCAGGAACCAACTCGCAAATCATCCAATTTCTTCCAGGCACTTCTTCGCAATCTTAGACAGTCCAGGAATCGTGACATCCGGGTTTTGTGTGAGCAGTTGTTGTCGCAGCGGGGCGAGGCGTCGCAGGCCGCGCTGGCGGGCGAGCTGATCGCCACCTATGTTTTGTTAACCCCCGAGAGCCGGCTGGAATTCTTCAAGATGCTGGCGCGCGACTTCGGGCCGCAGGCCGAGGCGATCCACAAGGCGGCCGAGAAGTATATGAGTACAGTCACGGTGGCTGGCTACGAGGCGCTGCTGGCGGCGATGGAGTCGCCACGCCAGAAGCTGCTGCAACGCATGAACACGGCGCCACGGGGGACCGAGACGCTGGTCGCCATGCGCAGCGCCATCGGGCGGCTGCTGAAGAGCGAGCCCGAACTGCTGGCCCTCGACGTGGACCTGAAGTTTCTTTTCACGCACTGGTTCAATCGCGGATTTTTGCGGCTGGAAAAAATCGGCTGGCAGACGCCGGCCAGCGTGCTGGAGAAGCTGATCGGGTATGAGTCCGTGCACGAAGTGAATGGCTGGCCTGACCTGCGGCGGCGGCTGCAGCAGGACCGCCGTTGCTTTGCCTTCTTTCACCCCGCGCTCGAGGACGAGCCGGTGATCTTCATCGAGATCGCGCTGACAAAGGGCATCGCCGGACAACTGGGGCCACTGCTCGACGTGGAGGCGCCCGTGCGCAACCCGGACGAGGCCGACACGGCGATCTTCTATTCCATCAGCAATTGCCTGCAGGGGCTGCGCGGAATCTCGTTCGGCAACTTTTTGATCAAGCAGGTGGTGCAGGAACTGCTGGCCGAGCTTCCGGGCCTGAAGCTGTTCAGCACGCTCTCGCCCATGCCGCGCTTTATGCACACGTTGCGCGACGGGCAGAATCCACAGGGCTTCACGCGAGAGCGGCTGGCGCGGCTGCTTGGCGATTTCGCGGGCGAACTGACGAAGCGGGCGGGAAAATCGGATGTGGTGGAGGCGTTCTTCGCCCTGCTGGAGCAACCGCTGGCTCACCGTGAAGCACTCACCAAACCGCTGCAACGCCTGGCGCTGGCCTACTTCACGCAGGCGCGCAGCAAGGGACGGCTGATCGACCCGGTGGCGAACTTCCACCTGGCCAACGGCGCGCGGCTGGAGGCGATCAACTCCTTCGGCAACGAGCGCCCCTACGGGCTGGCGCAGTCCTGCGGGCTGATGGTCAATTACCGCTACGTGCTCGACGAGGTGGAGGACAATCACGAACGCTTCGTGCGCGAGGGTGAGGTCGCGCTGTCCAAGCGTCTGCAGTCACAACAACGGGCGGTTGCAGCTTTGTGGAATGAGCCACCGGTGAAGACGCGGGTGGCAGCGAAGCCGGTGGCCGAACCCGCACCCGCGTAATACCGGGGCAGGCGCGAGGGTGCGGTAGCACCGTCGCGCTGCGCCTCAGGGGTTGGCAATCCTCACGAAGCCGGCCTGCTGTTCGAAGCAGGCGGCTATGGCGAGCGCGAGCGCATCGGCGCCCGTGCGCGCGGCGATCTGCAGTCCGATGGGTAGGCCCGCGCGGCTGAAGCCGCACGGCACGGAGACGGCCGGGACGCCGAGCACGCTGAAGGCGCGCGCGTTGCGCAGCAGCGCGGTTTCCTTGCGGCGCAGCTCGGCGGGCTCGCCGAGGAGTTCGGAGATCTCAGGGGCCATGGCGGGAGCGGCCGGCGAGAGGATGACATCTACGTTGCGGAAAGCCAATTCCATGGCGGCCCCTCGATAGTGCTGGAGCTGACGGAGCTTCTCCTCATATTCCGACGGCTTGACCGACTCGGCATTGCGCAGCCGGCGCAGGGTCTCGGGCTGATAGCGTTCGGGCCATTGCTGGAGCCAGCGGGAGTGATAGGCGTAGGCCTCGCAGATGTGCACGGTGAAATCGGGGTCGATGGGAACGGTCACATCTTCTCTTATGCCGGCGGTGAAGGCGGCAACGGTCTGAATTGCTCGCTCGACAGCAGCAGAGACTTCGGGGTCAAGATCGTCGAAGAAGCCTGCGCGTGCAACGCCGACGCGCACCCGGCTGAGATCGTAACTCGCTGTGGTCGGAAAACTCTCGGCAGGCAGGGAGACGCTGGCCGGGTCGCGCCGGTCATAGCCGATGATGGCGGCCAGCACCAGCGCGGCATCGGCGGCGGTGCGCGTGATGGGGCCAATAGTGTCGTAAGAACGCGAAAGAGGATGCACGCCATGGGTACTCACCGCGCCATAGGTGGGCCGCATGCCGACCACGCCGCATAGCGCCGCGGGCAGCCGGATGGAGCCTGCCGTATCGGTGCCGATGGCGACCGGGCAGAGTCCGGCGGCGACGGCGGCAGCGGCTCCGCCGGATGATCCTCCAGTGGTGCGCGACAAATCCCATGGATTGTGCGTCGGTCCGAAATAACTGATGACGGTGCTGCCGCCGTAGGCGAATTCGTGCAGGTTCGTCTTGCCGATGAATATGGCCCCGGCCTGGCGGAGGCGGCGCACGACCTCGGCATCCTCGGTGGCGATGTTATCGAGCAATTGGGCGCTGGCGGCCGTGGTACGCACGCCCGCAAGGTCGATGATGTCTTTCAGTGAAACCGGAATGCCGTGCAGCGGGCCGCGCCAGCGGTTCGCCCCGATCTCTTCTTCCGCTTCATGAGCCTGAGTCAGCGCCTGCTCGCCGGTGACGGTGATGAAGGCGTTAAGCCGCGGATTCAGTGCTTCGATTCTCTCCAGACAAGACCGCGTCAACTCCACCGGCGACAGCGCGCGGGTACGCAGCAGGTGCGAAGCTTCGGCGACGGTGAGCGAGGCAAGGTCCGGCATGAGCGTCTCTCAGGTAGCGCAGATCATGATAGGGCAGAAGCGGGCCGGGAGAAAGGCGGATGCGACGGCCGAAGCCACGAAAGAACGAAACCTGTAGTGTGGTGTCCCGCAACTTCTTGGAAGAACTCAAGGGTGTCATCCTGAGCGAAGCGAAGGAGCTGCTTTTTGTTGCGATTCGGTTCGAGGACGGGAGAAAGAGAATGGGCCGGGTGCGGCACCCGGCCCGCCCGAATCGTTACTTCGCGGCAGGAGCCGGCGGGGCCTTGACGGCTTCGATGTCGATGGTGATCGAGATTTCGTCGCCCACCACGGCGCTGCCTTCGACGACGCGGTTATAGAGGAGCCCGTAGTCCTTGCGGCTGATCTTGGTGCTGGCGGTGGCGCCCACGTGCATGGCTCCGCGCGCGTCTTTCACCGGCGGGGTGATGTCTTCCACCTGAAGGATGACTTCCTTGGTGACGCCATGAATCGTGAGGTCACCGATCAGGCGGAGCTTGCCACCCGGGGCTTCGGCGCGCTTGGACCTGAAGGTGAGCGTCGGATACTTGGCTACATCGAAGAAATTGGCGCTGCGCAAATCGTTATCGCGTGCTTCCACGCGCGTGTCTACGGAAGAGGCGTCGATAACGGTATCGACGGCGGTCTTGGTGAGATCGGCAGGGTCGTACTGTACCGTACCGCTGACCTTGGTGAAGGCTCCCTTGACGTTGGAGATCATCAGGTGGCGCACCGAAAACTGCGCGGCTGAGTGCGCCGGGTCAATTTGCCACGTGCCGGCCTGGGCGAACCCAGCTGCGGCGAATCCTAGAACAGCGATCAGGATCAGCAGTGAGCGTTTCATGTGCACATTGTAAGGGGAAGCGAGCCGGGCAGCGCAAGTAAACCGATGCTTTACGGATTGCGGAAAAACGAAATGGAACCATCGGCGCAGCCGGGGTCCGGCGCAAATGGCGTTAAGGCAGGCCGCTAGAGCGTCTCCATGCCGAGTTCGTCGGTGGTCCCGGCTGCCGCCATCTTGGCGGCGGCGGTGGCCCAGTCCTTGCGCGGATCGACGAGGTTCAACTGGCGCACGCCGCCCTCGAAGTGCTGGATGAGCTTGTCGTACTGGCGCAGCTGCTCGGCGTCGCGCGGCGAAGTCCATGGGTGGATGTAGTAGACGGTCTTGACCCGCGCCTGCAACATCTCCTTCATGCAGCCAAAGCAAGGCTGGGTCGTCGTGTAGACCGTGCCGCCCTGGACGCTGATGCCGAAGCGCGCGGCCGCCAGTATTGCGTTCTGCTCGGCGTGAACGCAGATGCACAGATCGTAGGCGGTGCCCGATTCGTAGCGCTTGTCGCGATTGGCGCAGCGCACGCATCCGCCTTCCGAGCAGTTCGTCATGCCCGAGGGGGTGCCGTTGTAGCCGGTGGAGATAATGCGGTCGTCGACCACGATGATGGCGCCGACCTTCTGCCCGCGGCAGTCCGCGCGCTCGCGAACGGCCATGGCGATACCCATGAAGTATTCGGGACGAGAAGGCCTGTTGGGAGTGCTCATTACGTTCTCCTGATACCAACTCAAGAGTATTGGAACCGCGCCAGTTTTCAAAGCCAAAGGCGAAGGGTGCGCGCCAGGGTGTGCGGGCAATCCTAAGTGGGGGAACGGGGCTATAAGAAGGCTCGAGTGCCGCTCAGTGCGCGACGGAGCGCGCCCGGCCGCGTCCCGCCATTTCCGCGCCATCGCTGGGCAGAAGCGACAGGGCAGAGATCGCCGAAAACGCCGAGAGCACGCCCACGGCGAGAAAAGCCGGCCAGAAGTCGGCAGCCACGATGTGCCCGTGATGCTGCAAATAGCTGGACGCCTGCAGGAACAGAGCGCCCACCGTTACCCCTATTCCAACCGACAACTGCTGCACCGTGGAGAACAAGCTGGTAGCCGAGCTGACGTCGTGTTCGGGCACCTCGGCATAGCAGATGGAGTTCAACGAGGAAAATTGCAGAACGCGGAACGCGCCGCCGATCAGCAGCACCAGTATCAGATAAATGCGCGGCGTCTGCGGGGCGAAAAGTCCAAGGACGGCGATGCTGCTGGCCGAAATCAGCGCGTTGACGAACAGCAGGCGGCGGAAGCCGAACCGGCGCAGCAGCTTCTTGGTGAGGGTGCGCATGAAGAGAGAGCCGATGGCGCCCGTGCACGTCAGCATACCGGAGTGCAGAGGACTCAGGCCGAACCCGACCTGAAGCAGCAAGGGCAGCAGCAACGGAAGCGCGCCAAAGCCAATGCGGAAGACGCAGCCTCCGCCCACGCCCACCCAGAAGGTTCTGAGCCGAAAGAAGCGCAGATCCAGCAGCGGCCTCTCCTCGTAGTGGGAGCGCCAAACGTAGGCGCAGACGGTGAGGGCGCCGGCGGCGAGAAAGGCGAAGGCGACGCTCTTGGAGGTTTCCTGCTCGCTGATCATGCTGGCGCCGAACATGAAGAACGACAGCCCACAGGCGGAGAGCAAAAAACCGAGCAGGTCGACCGTGGGAACGTCCTTCTCGCGGAAGTTCTGCATGAGGCGCAGGGCCAGCAGAATGCCGATGATGCTGATGGGGACGTTGATGAAGAAGATCCAGCGCCAGCTGAAGTAGGTGGCGATGAAACCGCCGAGCACGGGGCCGGTCAGCGGGCCGAGCGTTGCGGGCACGCTGATATACAGGAAGGCCGTGACCAGGTCGTCGCGGTCAACCGAGCGCACCACCACAATGCGGCCGACGGGCACCATCATGGCGCCGCCGATGCCCTGAATGAAGCGGGACACGACGAAGAACGAGAATGACTGCGCCATGCCGCACATCATGGAGGAGACCATGAAGAGGCCGATCGCGCTGCAGAAAACCGTGCGGCTGCCGAAGCGGTCGGCGATCCAGCCGGAGATGGGGATGAAGACCGCGAGACTGACCAGATAGGCGGAGAGTCCGAGCTTCAGGACGAGCGGCGCCTTGCCGAAGTCGCGGGCAATGGTCGGCAGGGCGGTGGCGATGACCGTCGAGTCCAGCATCTGCATGAACAGCGCGCAGGCCACCACGAGCGGCACCAGCATCTTGCGGCGGAGGCCAAAGAAGGTCTCGTCGGGCGCAGCCGACGCCGAGGATGGTGAAGCAAGTTCGTCCGCAGTGGCGGCGGAATCGGCACCGTTTTCGCTGGAACTGTTCACGAGGTTCGTTATACCCGAAAACCAATCACTTGCAAGCAGGTCAGCAGGGGAGTGAGTCTGATTCCCGCGGTAGTGCCTATGCCGGGTGCATCGGCACTACCGCGAAAGTTCCACTGCCGCAATTCGCGCCGCTGCGCCCTATTGATGCGAGAACAGTACCGCCGCCGGAGCCAGCGTCTCGAACTTGAAGATGGCGGCTCCGCCTTCGCCTCCGGTCGTGATGTAGCCTTCGCGGGTTTCGGGCTTGATGGCCAGGCTGGTGACCTCGAGAAACTTGCCCTCGTCCTTGCCGGCGACGACCACGTTGGCAATCGGAATGCCAAGAGGATTGAAAACGATGATCCTGCCCTGTCCATGAACCGTCTGGTAAAGATTGCCTTTGGCGTCGAGGCGGTTGGAGTCCAAGCCGTTCCATCCGGTCGAGTGATAAATGTAAGAGACGCCCTGGTGCAGAACCGGCGTCACGCCATCGGCCTGCAGATCGGCGCGCAGCACGGAGTTGCGCGAGGTCTCCGAGACCCAGAGAGTCCGGCCGTTGGCCGTCAACGAAATGCCGTTGGCCGCCCAAAGATGCTGGAGCACGGGCCGCACCGACTTGCCGTCGGCCGTGATGTAGTAAACGCCGCCGACCGGGTCCTCAATGTTGCCGACGAAATCAGTCACGAAAAGATTACCCTTCGCGTCGAAGACCAGGTCGTTCATGCGGAGCATCTTGTTGCGGTAGAGCGGCTTCATGATGGTGACGTTGGAGCCGTCGGAGTTGATGGAGACCAACTCGCCGCTCATGCCGGACAGGAAGATCCGGCCGTCCTTGTGAATCGCCGTGCCGCAGATTCCGATGTCTCTTGACTCATAGATCGTAGAGATCTGCTTCTGGGCATCGATCTTCAGCAGCTTGCGCGGCCACGTGAGCAGCGTAGCGACCAGGTTGCCTTGCCGGTCAAAGGACGGGCCTTCGAGCGACTGCGTGGTCTTGGCCTCCACTACCAGCCACGGTTCGGCAACGATCGTGGGTAGGCTGGCCAACTCGGGAGGGATCGGGGCGACGCTGGGTTCGGCGGCGAAAGCGGCCAGATGGGTGAAGGCGAGAGCCAAGGCCAGGGCAAGAATCCTGCACAGTGTCTTCATCGGTATCCTCTCTTGCTTGCGTTCCGAGTGGCAGCTAGTGTTGGTCAACCGCAAAAACAACCGGACAACAAACGATAACGTAAGTAAATGGTCATGGCCGCGGCGAGGAACTCGCAGCGACGTTCGCCGAGAGCGCCACCGGCGCCCACTTCTCGCGCAGCAGCACGAGGCAGGTCAGTCCACCCAGTCCGAGGAAGAAGAAGATCGCCTGCATGGGGGCCTGGTAGCCTCCGGTGGTCTGCTTGAGCCAGCCGGAAAAGATGGGGCCGACGATGCCGGCGAGGCTCGTCGAGACATTCTGCACGCCCGATACGAGGCCGACGGCGCCGGCCGGAATCAGTGTCAGGCGGCAGAGCGCGAGGTGGTTGGCACTGGCCAGCCCCAGGCCCGACAGGGAAACGATGGCCCAGAAGAGAGCGCCCTGCACCGACGCAGAGTGCACGCCGATCAACTCCGTGCAGGCGATGGCGAAGCCGGCGATGATGAAGGACTTGCGCACGATGACCGCGTCCCAGCCGCGCTTGATCAGCAGGTCGGCGCCCCATCCGGCCAGCACGGTGACCACGGCGATGCCGGTGAAACTGAAAAACGAGTAAAGGCCCATCTTCGAGAGCGAAAGATGACGCTGCTCGACGAAGTAGGCCGGCATCCATGTCATG
>CAINCZ010000134.1 GCA_903847195.1 uncultured Acidobacteriota bacterium
CTCTCCCGGTTCGGCTTGGTAACCCGAGCCGGGAGAGTTTTTTTTCGCCCCCAAGGAGCATGATGTCCCTCGAAGCCGCGTTGGAATTGGCCGAACTCTTCCCTGTTTTTCCCGTCCACTACCTCATCGGCGAGCAGTGCAGCTGCGGCAACGAAGCGTGCAAGAGCAAGGGCAAGCATCCGCTCACGCCGCACGGCGTGAAGGATGCCACGCAAGATGTGGCGACGATCACGGGATGGTGGACGCAGAATCCGCAGGCAGGCGTGGCGCTCGCCACCGGCGGCAGGCTGTTGGTTTTGGACTTCGATGTGAAGACGTTTGGCTTGGCCGAGAGCACACAGCTCTTCAAGATGTGGCAGCAGGTTCATGGTGGCGGGCCGTTGCCGGAGACTGCCGTCGCCACAACCCGCAGCGGCGGCAAGCACTACTACTTCCGTCTGCCGGAGGGTGTGACTCTTGGCAACTCGGTCAAGAAGCTGCACGAGTGCCTGGATACCCGCGGCGACGGCGGCTACGTGCTGGCACCCGACAGCGAAGGCTACTGCTGGGACAACCCGCCGGTGCTGGGAGATCCGACGCTGGGAATCGCGGAAATTCCAGCGTGGCTGCTGAAGCTGCTCCAGCAAGTCGCCCGCCACCGCGACGTGCGGGGGCTCGGCGAGAGCGTCTACAAGGGCGTGCTGCCCACGGAAGAGTCGCTGGCGAAGTTCTGGCCGAAACTTGAGCAGGAAGCCAAGCGGCTGCGGGCGAACAAGGACGACCGTGCGGTGCCGGTGGAGCACTTGCTGGCGCGGGAAGGACTCTGCCACCTCGGAGAGGGACACAACGTAACGGTGTCGCTCAGTGGCCACCTGGGCACGTGGTTTCCCTACGCGACAACGGAGGAGTTCACGGCGCTCGTGCTGCCGTGCGTCCTGAAGATGCGCGATGAGTGGGAGTTCGACGTCGACTCGCGGCTGGCGATGATGCGCGAACTCTTTGTCGACGCCCAGGAGCAGGAGAAGCCTCGACGATTCGCTTACGACTGGACGTGCGCACACAACGAGGATTGGACCCGCAGACTTAGGAAGCCCGGACATCTCGCAGGAACTGTCGCGCCGCTGCCCGTGGTGTTGCCGGAAGCAGCACCTGCGGAGATTCCCACGAACGACAACCTCTACGATCAGATCCGAGCCGCGGCGCGCAAGTATAAGGACAAGAACACGGCCGGTGGGAGCGTGCTGGGCGTGCTGCTCCAGCGCGTCGTCGACGGCAAGCCTGCCGCCGAGGTCACGGGGATCAATCTGGAGACTTGTATCGACGACCTGGGCTGGTGGCTCGGGTTCACGTTGCGCCCGACGAATCTGCCCACGACCGAGGATGGGATGGGGATCGCGGCGGTGCTGTGCGGGAAGTTCCTCGCGGGCGATCGCGAGGCCGCGGAGGCCATCGACAAGGCGTTCGCGAAAGGCCAAGCCAAAGCCAGGGAGTATGAGGAGAAGAACAAGGAGAAGGATGCCGCGAAGGCGGCGAAGCTGGCGGAGGATCAACGTCCTAACATGCCGTTAGATCCTGCCTTGGAGCCAAAGAATGTAGCGCGAGCGGCCTCGCTCATCGTCGCCAGGGAAGACGTCTTCTCCCGTGGCGGCGTGGCGGTGGAGGTGGCGCCGGCTGTGCCTAACGATCTCGATCACGCCCGCGCGGCATCGCCTCACTTCTCCCCCATCGGTACCGCCCGGTTACGGACGTTGGTTATGCAGGAGGTGCGGTTACAGCGGAATATCAGCAAAAACCCCGACGAAGAAGAGTGGTGGGTGGACGGCCTGCCCACCGACCTCTTCATCCCTCAGATCGGCGTCCACCCCGAGCTGAGGAAGGCTCGTCCCGTGCGCGGGATATCGTCCACACCCTATCTCCTGGCGGATGGCACGGTGTGCTCGGCCCTTGGGTATTCAACCAGTAGCGGTGTCTACCTGGTGGACCCACTACCGGTGGTAGTGCCGGAGTGTCCGACCTTCGACGAGGCGCTGGCCGCGCGCGATGTCGTGCTGGAGATGGTCGCTGACTTTCACTTCGAGGACTCCAACCACAAGGCGGCGTGGTTCGCGGCACTCTTGACGCCGTTCGCGCGCTACTCCTTCCCCGGCAACGTACCGATCTTCGAGGCAGAGGCTCCTGTGCCAGGTACGGGCAAGACGCTGCTCTTGGAGATGATCGGCTGCGTGGCGTGGGGCTCCACACTTACGGGCGAAAAATTCCTGAAAGACAGCGAGGAGACAAGCAAGAAGTTAACCACACATGCTATTTCCGGTAGTCCATACATC
>CAINCZ010000135.1 GCA_903847195.1 uncultured Acidobacteriota bacterium
CTGCCGCACAGGATCAGCGGCAACAGCATCACGACCAGCTGAAACCAAAGGCGCACGTCCATGACCTCGTTGCGCCAGAAATGTTTTGGCAGCCATTCGGGCTTCAGCAGCGCACCTACGGTGCCCGCCAGCAGAGCCGGTACACCCTGGCCCGTCACGGTGAGCGAGCCCGAACCAGGGCCATGCAGTGGCGGGATCAGATCCATCTGCCATGTGGTCGCGCAGAACGTCAGCGTGAAGGCAGAAATCCAGAATAGTTTCAAACCGCCGGGCATGCGCCTGGCCAGCCACGCCAGCCAGACACCGGAGGCCAACAGTGGCAGCCAGTTGAAGGTGTACTTCCAGCAGCGCATCAAGTTCCAGCCAACAAAGTTTCCGGACGCATCAAAGGCCAGGCTGCGCAGACAGAAACCAGATAGTACGATCATGATGTACAAACCGAGACTACCGCAGACTGGCAAGAGCGCTCCCGCCAGCCACGGATGACGCCCCGCCCATGACGCCGAGTTTAACTCACGCGCCGCATGAGCGGCGAGCATGTGCGACTCGCCGAGCGCCTGCCATGCCTCGGCCTCTGCCGCGGCCGGAAGCGCGCCCGCGGCGATCCGGCCGGCCGCATCGTCGCGTGCATGGTCGCCCCATTCCTCAAGCAACCGCCGGGCTCGCTGGCCCCAGATGCCATGACGCTGCAACTCGCGTCGCAGGGTGCTGAGACGTTCCTGCTCATGCATGGCACACCTCCCCGCAAACGTCGACGGCCGCCACGGCCTGATTCCAAGTCGCTTCCAATCGAGCGAGCCGTTTCTGTCCCGCAGCGCTCAAACGATAACAGCGTCGCTCCCGGCCATTCACGACCTTGCGCCGCTCAGCCAAGCAATCTTGATCCACCAGCCGATGCAGCAACGGATAAACGCAGCCTTCGCCGAACTGCAGTTGGCCCGCGGTCCGCTTGCGGATCTCCGCCACGAGCTGATAGCCATGCATCTCCTCCCGCGCCAAGAGCCGCAGCACCAACAGCTCCGGCACGCCATCGAGAAGGTTCTCTTTTTTCATGCGCGATGGATACCTCTGACTGCGAGGTATGTCAAGCCTCGTAGTTAGAGGTATCGCCTTGGTCGCCGGAATGGCTCACTGCATCGCAAGAAAATGTGCAGGAGCTGTTCCGAGCCCCGAAGAAACGGCCCGCCCTCAAGCCCGGTCTTTTGCAAGAAGGGCCATCGTGGCCTGCCAAGTTTGGGAAAGGCACCAGGCGGGAATCTTCAGTGGCCGCGGCTCACCAACGCTTCGATCTCGTCGGCTTCGATGTGAACGTTGGCCATCGTATTCCGTTACTTGAGCCAGTGGACTTTGATTTCCTTCTCGTGCGCCTTAAATTCCGCATCCCCGGTGACGAGTTCAGCTTTCTTATCCGTGGCCAGTGCGGTGGCGAAGGCGGCCCCAACCCAACACGCGCCATCGCGGGGCTGGAAAGCCCTGCCCACAAACCAACTTTAAACGGCGGCAGGAATGCCGCCGCTCCCAGTTAGTCGGAACACGCTGGCCGATGTGTTAGAGGATTATCTCCGCACCACGTCCACACTCCACTGCTCTAACATTCCATGTTCTCACCGTCCGTGGTTCATCAACTCTTCGATCTCGTCCGCCTCGATCGGGATGTCGGCCATCAGGTCCACGGTCTCGCCGCTGGTCACGAGGATGTCGTTCTCCAGCCGGATGCCGAAGCCTTCCTCGGGGAGGTAGATGCCGGGCTCGATGGTCAACACCCAGCCGGGCGCGAAGGGGTGCGTGAGCGGGCCGACGTCGTGGACGTCGAGTCCCAGCGGATGACCGAGGCCGTGGTTGAAATATTTCTTGCAGGCGGGCTTGTCGGGGTCCTGCTTTTTCACGTCGCGCGGCTTGAGCACGCCGAGCGCGAGAAGTTCCTCCGTCATCAGCGCCTCGGCCTCCTTCTGCCAGTCGCGGTGCAGCTTGCCGGGCACGGCGGCCTTGGTCTGCGCACGCAGCACGCGGAGCACGGCGTTGTAGACCTGCCGCTGCCGGCGCGTGAACCGGCCGCTGACGGGGAGGGTGCGCGTCAGGTCGGCGTTGTAGTTGGCGTAGCTGGCGGCGACGTCGAGCAGCAGCACCGCGCTCTTGCGGCAGGGCTGGTCGTTCTGGTTGTAGTGCAGGATGCAGGAGTTGGCGCCGCTGGCGATGATCGGGTTGTAGGCGAACGCGCCGCGGCGGCGGATGAACTCGCGCGCGAACTCGGCCTCGACCTCGGC